>NZ_JBFUMO010000426.1:0-5204 GCF_054049355.1 Roseateles sp. P5_E11
GCTGTGGTCGCTTGCACAACCCAACCGCTGTGGTCGCTTGCACAACCCAACCTATACCGCGTGCGCGCGACGCTGCGCGACGGCGCGAAGGAACTCGACCGCTCCGAAACGCAGACCGGCTTCCGGTCCATCCGCTTCGACGCGGACCGCGGCTTCTTCCTCAACGACCAATCGGTCAAGCTGCAGGGCGTCTGCGTTCACCAGGACCACGCCGGTGTCGGTGTTGCCGTGCCCGAGGCCATCTGGGAGTTCCGGCTGCGCCGCCTCAAGGAGATGGGCACCAACGCGATCCGCTTCTCGCACAACGCGCCGGCGGCCGAGGTGCTGGACATCGCCGACCGCCTGGGCCTGCTCGTCATGGACGAGAACCGCAACTTCAACCCCTCGCCCGACTACCTGAAGCAGCTGACGTGGATGGTGCGGCGCGACCGCAATCACCCGAGCGTGATCCTGTGGTCCATCTTCAACGAGGAGCCGCTGCAGAGCACCGAGCCCGGCTACGAGATGGCACGCCGCATGGTTTCTGAGATCAAGAAGCTTGACCCGACGCGGCCCGTGACCGGCGCCATGCACGGCGGCCTGTTTACCGACCTGAACGCGGCGGATGCACTCGACGTCGTCGGCGTGAACTACCAGATCAGCGCCTACGACCCKTATCACAAGAAGCACCCGAAGCGCCCGATGACGAGCACCGAGGACACCGCGGCCTACATGACGCGTGGCGAGTTCGCCAGCGACCGCGCCGGCCAGGTGTTCGGCAGCTACGACGACGAGCCTTCGTCCTGGGGCAACACGCACCGCCAGGCCTGGCGCGCCATCGGCGAGCGGCCGTTCATCGCCGGCAGCTTCATCTGGACCGGCATCGACTACCGCGGCGAACCCACGCCGTACGAGTGGCCCAGCGTCGGCTCCTTCTTCGGCGCGATGGACCTGGCCGGGTTCGCCAAGACGGCGTTCTGGGTCCACCAGGCCCAGTGGGTCAAGGATCGCCCGGTCGTCAAGCTGGTGCCGCACTGGAACTGGGCCGGCCGTGAAGGCCAGGCCGTGCACGTCATGGTCGCCAGCAATGCGCCGCGCGTGCGGCTGCTGCTCAACGGCACGGCCGTCGGCGAGCAGGATGTCGACCCCTACGAAATGGCGCATTTCAAGGTGGCCTATGCCCCGGGACGCATCGAGGCCGTGGCCCTGCGAGATGGCAAGGAGATCGCACGCGACGCTGTCGAGACCAGCGGAGCGCCCGCTCGCCTCGTGCTGACGCCGGACCGCAAGACGCTGGCTGGCGACGGGCTGGATGCCATGCCGGTGACGGTCAGCGTCGTCGACGCCCAAGGGCGGCCAGTGCCGACGGCGAACGCCCTCGTGCGCTTCGAGATCGATGGCCAGGCGAGCATCATTGGCGTCGGCAACGGCGACCCGAACTCCCACGAGCCCGACAAGGCCAGCGAGCGCAGCCTGTTCAACGGCCTGGCCCAACTCATCGTGCAGGGCCGGCGCGATGGCCGCGGTGAGCTGAAGCTGCGCGCCGTCGCCGAGGGCCTGCAGGCCGCGGAAGTCGCGCTGACGCTGCAGCCAGCCGCCACACCGCCAAACGTGCCGACGGCCGAGCCGACGACGCCGCTGTTGAGCTGGCGCGTCTCTCCGTCCTATGCATCGYGACCCGACCCCAATGTCGTGCTGGCCGAGACCGACATGAACTCCTGGGGTTGGGACGAGCCGCCGATGCGCCGCGGCGCGGAGCCACAGGCCTTCCGTCTCTACCGCAGCAGTGTGCCGGTGCGTGCGGATCGCAACGACGGCCGCGCACAACTCGTCTTCGGCAGCATCGCTGGCAAGGCCGAGGTCTGGGTGGACGGCGTCAAGCTGGGCGAGAAGAACACCGTCGAGCCCGCACAATTTGCCGTGACCCTGCCCCAGGGCGGGCCGCGCCGCCAGGTGACCGTGCTGGTCGAAGCCGCGCCGGGCCAGCCCTCGGGACTGTGGGGTCGCGTGGTGCTCGAGCCAGGGGTACGCTGAACCGGCGCCACTCGCTCACCCACGGCATTTCCGATGGCCGCGTTCCGGGCGGGCGTGGCGTCGCCGACCACATCGAACGGGAATTCCTGCCTTGAACGTGAACCTTCGCGCGCCGCTGGCGCTCTGCCTGGCCTGCATCCTGAGTCTTGCCGGCTGTAGCACGTCGTCGCTTAGCCCCATCGCGCAGCAGCAACAGTCCGCTGAGATCGACACCCAGGCCATACAGCTGAACCAGGTGGGCTATCTGCCCGAGAGCGCGAAATGGGCAGTGCTGCGCGACGTGCCCGCCAGCAGCTTTGCGCTGGTCGACGCAGTGACTGGACAAGAAGTCTGGCGCGGCCCGCTGCGCAGCGCGCAACGCTGGGAGGCGGCGCAGGAGGTGCTGCACCTGGCCGACTTCTCTGCCTGGCGTCAGCCCGGCCGATACCGGCTGAAGGTTGCAGGGCTTGCGCCTTCTGCTCCTTTCGTCATCGCGGCAGACGCCTATGTGGCGCTCAATGCCGCCGCGCTCAAGTTCTTCTACTACAACCGCGCCAGCATCGCCCTCGATCCTGTCCACGCGGGTGTCTGGGCGAGGCCCGCAGGTCATCCGGACGACCGCGTGCTTGTTCATGCGTCAGCCGCTGGCCCTGGCCGGCCTGAGGGCACCGTCTTCTCAGCGCCAAAGGGTTGGTATGACGCTGGCGACTACAACAAGTACATCGTCAACTCCGGCATCACCGTCTACACGCTGCTGGCGGCCTATGAACATTTCCCGGCCTTCTTCGATGCGCAGCGCCTGACCATCCCCGAGAGCGGCAACGGCCTGCCGGACGTTCTCGATGAAGCACTGTGGAACCTGGAGTGGATGCTATCCATGCAGGATCCGGTCGATGGCGGCGTCTATCACAAGCTCACCGACAAAGGCTTTGACGGCATCGTGATGCCCCATGAGGCCCGGCACGACCGCTATGTCGTGATGAAGGCGACAGCGGCCACACTCGACTTCGCCGCCGTCATGGCACAGGCCAGCCGCGTATTCGCGGCGTTCGAGGCGCAGCGCCCGGGGTTGTCGGCACGCATGATGACCGCCTCCAAGCGTGCCTGGGACTGGGCCAAAGCGCATCCCGACGTCATCTACCGCCAGCCGGCCGATATCCACACCGGCGGTTATGACGACAACCAACTGGCTGACGAACTTGCCTGGGCCGCCGCAGAGCTCTACATCAGCACACGCGAGGACGGCTACTGGCACGCGTTCAAGCAAGCCGTGCCGCGCATCGAGATTCCGGGCTGGAGCAGCGTCGGGGCGCTGGCATGGGTAAGCCTCGCCCAGCATCGCGACCGATTGACCCCGGTAGCGGACCGCAGGCTCATCGAGGGCCAGATCAGGTCCTTGGCCACCGCGCTCGCCGAGCGTTGGGATCGATCGCCCTATCGCCTGGCCATGCAGACCGAGGACTTCATCTGGGGCAGCAATGCCGTGGCCCTGAACCAGGCCTTGATGCTCATTCAGGGATACCGCCTCGACAGTGACCGCCGCATGCTTGACGCCGCACAGTCGGCGCTTGACTTTGTCCTCGGGCGGCACCCCAGCGGATATGCCATGGTGACCGGCTTCGGAACGCGCTCGCCGCTGCATCCGCACCACCGTCCGTCTGGCGCGATGCCGCGACAGCCGCCGGTACCCGGCATGATCGTCGGCGGCCCGAACCCCGGCTCGGGCGACGATTGCCCCGGCGCCTATCCTTCCAAGGTGCCGGCCAAGGCCTACCTCGACGCCTTGTGCAGCTACACCACCAACGAGATCGCGATCAACTGGAACGCACCGCTGGTGTACGTATCAGCGGCCGTTCAAACGCTGACTCCCAAGCCATGAGTCACAAGCCGCGCATCGCACAAACGACAAACCCGGCTCAAGGCCGGGTCTGACGATTCGGATTGGTGGGCGGTGCAGGTTTCGAACCTGCGACCCCCACAGTGTGAATGTGGTGCTCTACCCCTGAGCTAACCGCCCAATCCTGAAAACTGAATCCACCGCAACTCCAAGAGTCTTGGTGGGCGGTGCAGGTTTCGAACCTGCGACCCCCACAGTGTGAATGTGGTGCTCTACCCCTGAGCTAACCGCCCCGAAAGCGAATCTCGACTTCCGCGAAGCCCGCGATTATGCCATGGGTTGAGCGGGCTCCAGCACTCGCCACTTGCAGGCGCCACCGGCGGCCTTGTCGAGGTCGGCAAGCAATTTCTCATGCGCCGCGGCCTCGGCTTCGCTGGCGTGCAGCACCGGCAGCACGAAGCGGCACAGGTCCACGGCCTCGATGGCGGCGTGGCTGTCGCCGCTGGCGTTGTCGCCATGCTCGTCCATCAACAGCGCGTCCTGGCCACGCGTCAGGCGGATGTAGACGTCGGCCAGCAGTTCGGCGTCCAGCAGCGCGCCGTGCAGCACGCGCTTGGTGTTGTCGACCTCGAGACGGCGGCACAACGCGTCCAGCGAATTGGCCTTGCCGGGAAAGAGGTCGCGCGCCATCAGCAGCGTGTCGCGCACGCCGCCCACATGGTCGGTCAGCACGCCGCGCTTCAGGCGCTTGAGCTCGGCATTGATGAAGCCGATGTCAAACGGCGCGTTGTGAATGACCAGCTCGGCGCCGGCCAGGAAGGCCAGCAGTTGGTCGACGATCTCGGCGAACTTGGGCTTKTCCGACAGGAAGGCCTCGGTCAGCCCGTGCACCCGCAGCGCGTCCTCGTGGCTGGCGCGCTCCGGGTTGATGTAGAGGTGCAGGTGGTTGCCGGTGAGCTGGCGGTTGACCATTTCGACGCAGCCGACCTCGATGACGCGGTCGCCCTTGTCGGCCTCCAGGCCGGTGGTTTCGGTGTCGAAGAAGATCTGTCTCATGTCAACCTTGGACCGGCCTTTGATTGCGCTTGGTGGCCCAGGCAAAGATGGCGGCACCAACGATGACCATTGGCAGGCTCAGCCACTGCCCCTGGCTCCAGCTCAGCGCGCGCAGGCCGAGGAAGTCATCGGGCTCACGGAAGTATTCGGCCACGAAGCGCAGCGCGCCATAGCCCATCATGAAGACGCCGGAGATCTGCCCGGTCGCGCGTGGCTTGCGGGCATAGAGCCACAGGATGATGAAAAGCAGCAGGCCTTCGCCCGCTGCCTGGTAGAGCTGGGAAGGATGGCGGGCAATGCCGCCGTCATTGGCCTGGGG
>NZ_JBFUMO010000427.1:0-5190 GCF_054049355.1 Roseateles sp. P5_E11
CAGCTGACCGCCAAGCACAAGGTCGCCACGCCGGTGAACTGGAAGCAGGGCGACGACGTGATCATTGCCGGCTCGGTGAGCGATGAAGACGCCAAGGCGCTGTTCCCGGCCGGCTGGAAGGCGCCCAAGCCCTATCTGCGTATCACCAAGCAGCCCACCTGAGACCCGCATGCCTGGGCTTCCAGGCGGTGCAGCGGCGCGCTGTAGTAGGGGCTGACACCCGGTTGGGTGGCCAGCGCCGTGCGGGCCAGCGCGGCCCAGCGCGCGGCCTGGTCGCGGTCGCCAGCGCGCCAGGCGCACAGCGCGGCCACGCCGTGCAAGCGCGCGATCTGCGGCGCGGCCGGGTGGTGCGGCAGGCTCAACGCGGCGACGAAGGCGCGCATGCGGGCCAGGCCGGCGCGGGCGTCCGGCTGCAGGCACTGGCCTTCAGCGCGCAGCAGCTCAGGCCCGGTGGCGAAGCCGGCCGTCAGCATGGCGTCCTGCGGCTTGGCCTCGTGGCGCGACGCCAGCGCCAGCGCCTGGCGGGCCAGCGCCGCGTCGCCGCTGTCGACAAGGACGCGGGCGCGGGCCTCGCGCAGCACCTCTTCGTACCAGGCCGGGTCGTGCCCGGCGCCGCGCAGCGCTTCGGGCGCCGGCGCTTCGTCAAGAAAACGCAGCGCGCCGGCCATCTCACCCGCCATGCTGGCGTTCAGCGCCTGCAGGCGGATATCTCCGGCCAGCAGCGGATGCAGGCCCTTGCCGGCCGCTACACGGGCCTGGCGGCGCAATGCAAAGCGCTGGGCCGCCAACTCGTGCTGCCCGCGCTCCATGGCCGCATCACCGGCACGGCCGTGCGCAATGGTCAGTTCGACCGGCCGGTGCAGCAGCGGCAGGCGCTGCGTGTAGTCGGCCTCCACCAACGGCGCGCCCTGCGCCACGTCGCCCCAGTTCAACAGCAGGCGGCCCAGATGCCCCTGCACCTGGGCGAGCAGCAGCGGCGGCACACCGTCGCCCAGGGCGCGCAGCCGTTGCAGGCAGGCCTCCAGCTCGGCGCGCACGCGCTCGAAAGGCAGCGACAGCGTCGTCGCATACATGGCCGACCAGACGTTGGCCGCGCCGACCTCCGCGCGCACCGCGTACAGGCCGCCGCGCTCGCGCAGCGTGGCCAGCGCCGGCGCGAGCAGGGCCAGGGCGTCGTCGTGCCGACCCTGCTGGGCGGCCCAACGCGCGCCACGCAGGCCGGCCTCGGCGGCGGCCAGCGTGTCCTCGCCTGCAGCGGCGGCGCGGAACTCAACCAGGGCCTCGGGCTCATGGCCACGGCGGTTCAGCAGCTCTCCGCGCAGCAAGTGGCGCCACGCCTGCCCAGCGGCATCGGCTGGCGCGGGCAGGCGCGCCAGCAACATCTCGGCCTCGTCCATGCGACCGAGATCGACGAGGGCACGCGCCTTCAGCAGGCCTGTGTCCACGTCGCCGGGCGTGTCGGGCAGGGCCGCGAGCACCTCGTCCGGCCGCCCGGCATCAAGCCGCGCACGCCCCAGGCGCTGCGCAGCCGCGCGTGTCTCGTCGGCCGGCGCGGCCTGGGCACGCAGCGAGGCCAGTTCACGCTCCCGCAGGTTGACGGCCAGTGGCGCGGCCCCCATGGTTTCGTAGGCATCGCCCAGCACGCGGTAGAGCCGGGCCCGCTGGGCGGGATCGCCGGCAAAGCGTTGCTCAATCAGCTGCGCACCGCGCTCCAGCAGCGGCACTTCGCCGTCGCCGTGAGGATGACGGGCCTGCGGCTCGGCGCCAAAGCGGAACATCTCGGCGACGAACGTCGTGGCCACGTTCTCGCGCTCGGCGGCCTGAGCAGCGCGCTGGCGCTGGCCAGCCAATTGCACGGCCAGGGCGACGACCACAACCAGCACGCCGCCAGCCAGCATCGCGGCACGACCGCGACGACGCAGCAACAGGCCCAACCGCCGCAGCGGCGCCGCAGGGCGCGCCTGCACCGGCTCCTGACGCAGCCAACGCTCGACCTCGTCGGCAAGCGCGTCGGCGCTGGCGTAGCGCCGGCCCGGCTCCGTCGCGCAGGCGCGGGCGACGACAGCGGCCAGGTCGGCATCGCCCGCCTCTGCCACCAACTCGCCCAGCATGACGCCCAGTGCATAGACGTCGACTTGCACGCTCAGCTCACCGCCCAGCAGCAACTCGGGCGCCGCGTAACGCGGCGTGCAGGCCGGCGGCGGCGCGCCCGGGCCGACGACGCCCAGCACGGCGGCGATACCGAAGTCCAGCAGATGCGGCCGGCCCTCGGCGTCGACCAGCACATTGGCCGGCTTCAGATCGCGATGCAGCACCAGGCGGCCGTGGGCATACGCCAGCGTGCGGGCGATCGTCACGAACAGGCGCAGMCGCGCCGGCAGCGCCAGTCCGGCGGCCGCCTCGTCCAACGGCCGCCCCTCGACGTAGGCAATGGCCAGATACGGCCGCGGCTGGCCGTCGGGGCCGGGCTCCAGGCCGGCGTCGTACAAACGCGCGATGCGCGGGTGCTCCAGGCGGGCGACGAGACCGGTCTCCCGGGCAAAGGCCTCGCCGTCAGCCCAGTGCCCGCGAGGCAATTTCAGCGCCACCTGGCGCTCGAACAGGCCGTCAGCCCGATCGGCCAGCCACACCTCGCCCATGCCGCCGCGGCCCAGCGGGCGCAGCAGCCGATAGGGCCCGACACGCTCGCCCGCCCGCAGAGCGAGCGGTTCTGCCAGGCCTGGCAGCGCAGCGAGGAAGCCCTCGTGCTCCCCGGCGTCATGGCGATCCAACATCTGCGCCAAACGCTCGCGCAGCGTCCCCAGGGGCAGCGCCGCCAGCCAGGCCGGGCGCGCCGCGGGCGCCAGTTCCAGGCCCTCGTCCAGCAGTTGGCTCAGCGTGCGCAGCTCGTCGAGGGACATCGCAGTCATGCGCCGCAGTTTGCGGTCGGCAGGCCGCCCGTGCCGTCCCCAACTCGGTGGACAGCGGGCGGCCTGGCCTGCGCCGTTGCGTCAGACCGCCGTCATGACCGGGTCGATGAGGCGGCGCTCGCCCGCAACCAGGACCTGTGCCGCTGTAGGTGCAGGCCTGCACAGGCGCATGGCCGAGACCGATGTCGCCGACGGAGCGGGCCGGACAACATCAGCCTGTTGCACAGTTGCAGGAGACACCGCATGCCTGACCTGACCTCCGCCACCGAACTGGCCTCCCGGGCCAAGACACCCTTTCCCGGCGCCTCCGCCGAGTACGAGCAGGCCCGCAAGGCCCTGCTCGCGGAGGAGATCGAGTTCCGCCGCCACATGACGCGCCTGACCGAGCAGCGGCGCGCGCTGCCACCCGGGCCGGTCATCGCCAAACCCTACAAGTTCAAGGACGAGCAGGCCTTCGACGTCAGCCTGCTCGAGCTGTTCGGCGACAAGGACACGCTGGTAACCTACTTCTGGATGTACGGCCCGCAGCGCGAGCGCCCCTGCCCGATGTGCACCAACTGGCTGGGCGCCGTCAACGGCAATGCCGCCGACATCAAGCAGCGCGTGGCGCTGAAGATCCTCGGCCGCTCGCCGGTCGAGCGGCAATACGCCTTCGCCCAAGAGCGCGGCTGGCGCGATCTCAACTTCGTGCAGACCGTCGGCGACGACTACGCCAAGGATCTTGGCATCCTGCAGCCCGACGGCAGCGAGTACCCGGCCCTCGTGGTGTTCAGGCGCGACGGCGAGCAGGTCAGGTTGTTCTGGGCCAGCGAGATGACCAAGGCCATGGGCGACCCCGGCCAGGACCCGCGCGATGCGCCGGACGTCGCGTCGCTGTGGTCCGTGCTGGACCTCACGCCCGAGGGGCGGGGCACCGATTGGTACCCCAAGCTCCAATACTGAAGCTCAGACCTCGGCCGTCACCGGGTCGATGATGCAGCGCACCTGGCTGACCTGGTCTGCCGGGAAGCCACCCAGCCGCGCATGCTCACGCACCTTGGCCTCGTCTGGCGCGTTGTAGACGCAGTAGATCTTGTCGTCGGTCACGTAGCTGTGCACCCACTGGATGCTGGGGCCCAGGTCGCGCAGGACGCCGCAGGACGTGGCGGAAATGCCTTGCAACTGCTCGGCCGTGAGCTGACCGGCGCCGGGGATGTTTCTTTCGATGACGTACTTGGGCATGGGGAACTCCTGTTGAAGCGGGCCTGCCGGAAGTCGACCGGCCTGACGCCATCCTCTTTCCAGGGAGTGGGCGACGTCCTTTAGCCGGCATGAAATCTGGCTAAATTCGACCCCTCGATGTCCACCAACCGATTCCGCTTCGGCGACTACAAGCTGCTCCCGGCCGAGCGCCTGCTGTTCCGCCGCGGCGCCGAGGTGGCGTTGACGGCGCGCGCCTTCGAGCTGCTGGTCGCGTTTGTCGAGAAGGCCGGGCAACTGCTGGCCAAGGACGAGCTGCTGCGGCGCGTCTGGGCCGATGTCGTCGTCGAGGAGAACAACCTCGCCGTGCAGGTCGGCGTGTTGCGCAAGCTGCTCGGCGCCGAGGCCATCACGACCATTCCCGGCTTTGGCTACCGCTTCGCGCTGCCGGTGCTGGATGTGGCCGAGGCCGCGCCCAGCGAGCCTGGCCTGGGTGCCCGCGGCCGTTTGCCGGTGCGTCTGCCGCCGCTGATCGGCCGCGAGACTGAGCTGGGCGAGCTGCAGGCCCTGCTGCGCGACCAGCCGGCCGTCACGCTGTGCGGCGGCCCAGGCGTCGGCAAGACGCGGCTTGCGCAGGAGCTCGCGCTGAGCCTGCGCGGCGACCACGCCGACGGGGCCTGGTGGGTGGACCTGACGCTGCTGCGCGAGGACGAGCCCGTCGCGGCCGCCGTGGCCCGCGCGCTGGGCCTGCCACCCGGCCCGGACCCGCTCGCGACGCTGGCGGCCAAGCTGTCGGCGCTGGCCCTGCTGATCGTGCTGGACAACGCCGAGCACCGCGCCGCGGATGTCGCCGAGCTCGTCTCGACGCTGGTGCGCGACACCGAGCGGGTCAGCCTGCTCATCACCAGCCAGCTGCCGCTGCAGGCCCAGGGCGAACGCGTCTACCGCCTCGAGCCGCTGCCCCTGCCCGACGCCGTGCGCCTGCTGGCCGCGCGCACCGGCGCGGCCGAAGCGGGCGTCAGCCACCGGGCCGAGGAGATCTGCGAGGCGCTGGACTGCAACCCGCTGGCCATCGAGCTGGCCGCTTCGCGCCTGGATGTGC
>NZ_JBFUMO010000428.1:0-5184 GCF_054049355.1 Roseateles sp. P5_E11
GCCGCAAGCATCGCCGTCCCCCCGGGGGCTGAGGCCGGACACATGGCGCCCAGTGGGCGCCATGTGCCTGCCGAAGGGCTGCGGCACTGCCGCAGCGCGGTCTGCAAGACCGGTCGGTCGCGCCGCGTTCAGCGGTGTGCGGCCGGACGAGGGGCTGCATGTCAGGCCGTGCGCAGGAAGTAGAGGTTGGCGCTGCCACGCGTCAGCAGCACGAAGCCACGCAGAGCCGGCACGTAGCGCATGCGGTTCTGCAGGCCGCTGCCGTTGTCGGGGGTGGGCGCGATCTTCTGGCTGCCACCATTGAGCAGGCTCATGTCCCAGACATTGCTGTCATTGGGCGTGACGACGTAGACACGGCCCGCCGCTTCGCCCTGGCCGCTGTAGAACAGGAAGCGGTCACTGTCCGGGTCATAGTCCATCGCCGCATAGCTCGGCTTTTCGTTCTGCCATTGCGTCAGCGCGCTGCTGGCGTTGAATGTGACGGCGATCTGCTGGCCGCTGCCCAGCGGAACGCGGCTGGCCACCATGCGCTGCGGGTCGAAGCCCTGGCCGTCGCCCCATTGCAGGCAGAACATCTGGTTGCGTCGCGCATCGAAGGCGATGGGCCAGCGCACCGCGTCACCCACGGGGTTGGTGACGAGGTCCGTCCACTTCTTATCGACGGGCGACCACTTTTTCAGGCCAGTGCTGACAACCTCGCCGGTCGCGCGGATCTGCGCAGCACCGTAATAGCCCGAGGGCATGTCGGCCCAGGTGCCGGCCTTGTCCCAGGTGTTGGTGTCGAGGTTGAAGGCGTCGACCTTGGCAAAGTCCCAGGATGAACCGTACACACCGCGCGCACCGAACAGCATCAGGCGGTTGATCTGCGGAATGAAATGAGCCGTGCTGTAGAGATGGCGCGACGACGGCATGCCATCGGTGTAGTGGGCAACATTCTGCGCGTAGCTCTTGCTGGCCGCCAGGCGCACCTTCCAGGTCGGCGCGTCCGACGCGAGGCTGATGGAGACGACGCGGTTGTCGTAGGAATCGGTATGGCCACCGGCCGCCGCGATGATGATTTCGCTGGTGCGGTCGTTGATGGCGATGCCGCTGTAGGCATCGACTGCCGCGCCGCCGGCGCCAGCCGTGCCGGGGATCTCGAACCAGGTGTTCAAGGGCTTGCTGGCCAGCCAGCTTGGAATGACCCGCGCCGGCGCCACCGACCAGACCGGCGCGCTGTTGAAGGCATCTCGCAGCGCCGGATAGTTGCTGGCCGAAATGAGGCGCTGGTAGGCGGTGGCGGCGCCGTCGACGCCATGCCTGACTGCATAGGCCATGGCCGTCGTCAGGTTGCCCCATGCCGCGCGATCACCCGGCATGATCTCGCCCGCCAGCTTACCTTCCACGGTGCCAAACCAGGCCGGCTGGCTGGCGTAGCTGGCCAGGTAGACAGCCGCATCGTTGAGATGCCAGGGGCCCTTGCCGGTCTGGAAGTCGGGCACCGCAACAGGCGAAATGCTCATGGTGTAGACGGCCGCGTTCACGTACCAGAAGCCGGTGGCCGGCCCCAGGCGCATGACGGCGCTGCGCGCCTTCCAGCGGAAGAAGGCCGCGTGCTTGGTTTCGACGGCCGCCGGTACCGGCAGACCCATGGACAACGAGTAGCCGAAGGCGGCGGTGACGAAGTCCTGCTGCCAGACCGCACCGAACTGCATGGTGTTCTCGTAGCCTTCGCCCGGCTGGATCCAGCCATAGGGGTTGTTGGGCTGGGCGACGTAGACGGCGTGGAAGTTCTCGATGTTGGACTGCACGCAGTTGATGAACTCCTGGCGCAGCGTGGTGTCGTCGTCCGGCGTCACGTTCAGCGCCTGAGTCAGAGCGCGCCACTGCCACGCAGCGGAACGGGTCTGCCAGCCGCCGAAGCAGGACTGCACCAGGCCTTGCGAGCCACGGCGCATATTGGGCTCGTCGGCCTTGCTCAGGTAGTTCAGCGTGGCGGCGAACTGCACCTGCTCCATGAAGTACCAGCGCCCCGTGACCAGATAGGCCATATAACCCACCGAGGGGCTGTGGGCGCAGTCCCAGCGCGGCGACTGCGTGCCGGTGGGCTGGGGCGTGAACTGGCTGCGCGTCGAACTGCCGAGGTCGCTGACGCGGCTGTCCTTGTGCAACACCAGGTTGGGGTACTGGGAAAAGCGGATCGGGCGCTGCGTCTTCTCGTCGCGGTAGAACAGCGGATAGCGACCGGCGGCGAAGCCGTTGCGCACGACGGCCGCATAGGTGTTGCTGCTTTCGCAGGTCAGATAGAGCGCGTCATGCATCGGCAGCAGGCCGATGGGTTCCTGGTAGCCGGTGGCCGCCATGGAGTCACCTGCGTAGGTGAAGTTGGCCTTGTCCAGCGGCGTGTAGCTGGTCACCAGCCACTGGGCGACGGCGCCATTGGCGTCCACGCGGGCGCTGTAGGTCGGCACCTGCTCGGTGGCCTGCAGATAGGCCAGGTCATGGCGCGGCGTCACATCGGGATCTGTGCCCAGCCAGTAGGACAGGGCCGTGCCGTTGATCAACGCCGTGCGGCAATGGTGGGACAGGTCGATGGTGGCCGAGAAACGCTGCGTGCCATTGATCTTGAAGGTGTAGGTCGCCGCCTTGCTGGTCGGGCCCGCCACCATCAGATAGCCGTTCTCGATCCAGGGCAGCACCTCGACGGCGCCGCCGGCGAACAGGCGCACCTCCAACCAGGCCACCAGGTGAGCGTCACTGCCCACCGGCTTGCGGAAGACCCAGGACGACATCTGCGCGCCACTGACCCAGGTGGCCTGCGGCGCATCCCAGTCGGCGGCGCCAAAGCTGGCCGTGCCGAGGCTGCCGGCGCCAACCTCGGCGGTGATGCCAGTTTTCTTCAGGTCCGCAACGGTCAGCAGCGCAGCGCTGCCAGCGCTGGCTGCAACGCGACGCAGCCGCACGGTCAGCAAGCTGTTGGCCGTCAGGTCGGCAAAGCCGGCGATCTGGGCGAACTTCAGGGAGCCGTCAGGCCAGGTCGTACGTGGTGTGACCTGCAACACAGACAGGCTAGAGCCCACCGTGCTGCCCGCCGGGATGTCGCCGCGCTTGAAGGCGAAGCCCAGGCTGAAGGGCGCCTTGGCTTGCGTCTTGGTACTGACCAAGCTGAACTGCATCGCGCCAGTAAACAGGCCGAGCGTCGGAGTGGCCACAGGTGCGGGGGCCGGAGCTGGAGCCGGGGGCGGAGCCGGAACGGGTGCGGGGGCAGGAGCGGTCGTGGGCAGCTTGATCACCGAAGCAGTGACGGTCGCTCCGTCCGACGCAGTCGCCTCGGCCATGGCCTCTCCCCCTCCACCACCGCAACCGGCCAAGGGAACAGCTCCGCCAAGAGCGGCTGAATACTGGAGGAATTTACGGCGCTGGGGGTCAGTCATGGAAAAGCAATCCTTAGCAGCGAACGTCGCTGCACTTCGGTACTAGGGGGGTGGCCTAGGGGGGCGGAACGGATTCTGATGGCAGGCCCTGACGGGACCGTGGCTAAACGTTACGAACTAGGGGGCGCGGAGGGTATAAGTTTGGGTTATGCGTCTCGACCTTCGCCGCCCTTGCCGCGACGGGTCGTGCTCCAAACAATTCCCGCCCGTTCTCCCTCTGAAAAGCCACCGTCATGAAGCCCCTGCACTTCGCCCTGCTGACCCTGGTTGCGCTGGCCAGCGCGCCTGCGGTGCAAGCCCAAAACAAGCCGCTGATCTACTGCGCCGACGCCAGTCCGGAAGGTTTTGACCCTGGAATGTGGGACAGCGCTAGCACCAACACGGTCAGCGCACAGATGTTCGACGGGTTGCTTGGCTTCAAACGACCCACGACGGAGCTGACCCCCAAGCTCGCCACAAGCTGGGAAATCTCGCCCGACGCGAAGAGCTTCATTTTCAGATTGCGGGACGGCGTGAAGTTCCACACCACCCCCTGGTTCAGGCCCACCCGCAACCTCAATGCAGATGATGTGCTGTTCACTTTTCAACGCTTCATCGACCCCAACCACCCGTTCAACAGGGCGTTTCCGGCAAATTTCATCTACCCGCAGAACCTTGGACTGACCAAGCTGATCGAGGGCATCGACAAAATCGACGACCGCACAATTCGTTTCCGGCTTCGTCAGCCCAATGTGACATTCGTCGCAAACTTCGCCTTCGCCTGGGCGGGCATCCAGTCCGCCGAGTACGCCGCGCAGCTACTGAAGGAAGGAAAGGCCTCGCAAATCAATGTGCAGCCGGTCGGCGCGGGGCCCTTTCGCTTCAAAAGTTATGCCAAGGACGACGTGCTGCGTATGGAAGCGCACCCAGATTACTGGGGCGGCAAGCAGCCCACGTCGAATCTGGTCTTCAGCATCAGCCGTGAGCCCAATGTGCGCGTGCAGAAGATCGCCGCCGGCGAATGCCATGTAACGGCAGCCCTGCGCGACGTCGACATCGCCCCGCTGGCGAACAACGCCAACATCAGCATCGAGAAGATCCAGGCGCTCAACATCTCCTACCTGAGTTTCAACCTGAAGAAGCCGCCCACCGACAAGCGCGAGGTGCGCGAGGCCCTGGACATTGCCGTCGACCGCGACGCCATCTTCAAGGCCCTGTTCCCGCGCGGCGACGCCATGCAGGCCGTCAGCGCCTTCCCGCCGGCCATCCCCGGCTACAACAAGAAGCTGAAGAACGAGTTCGACCCGGCGAAGGCCAAGGCGCTGCTGGCCAAGGCGGGCTTTCCCAACGGCTTCGAGATCGACCTCTGGGCCCTGCCCGTGCAGCGCCCGACCAACCCGAACGGCCAGCTGATGGCCCAGCTGATCCAGCAGGACTGGGCCAAGATCGGCGTCAAGGCCAGCATCAAGACCTTCGAGTGGGGCGAGTACCTCAAGCGCGCCAACAACGGCGAGCACAACGTCTACATGAGTGGCTGGAGCGGCGAGACCGGGGATGCGGACGACTTCCTGACGCCCAACCTGAGCTGCGCGGCCAACAAGAGCGGCATCAAGTTCTGCAACGCCGAATTCGAGAAGCTCATCGACGAGGCCCGCGCGACGCCCGACCAGAAAAAGCGCATCGCGCTGTACGAGAAGGCCCAGGAGATCTTCAAGCACGAGCGGCCCTGGATCACGATGGCGCATTCGACCGTCTACATCCCCATCCGCAAGGACGTGGTGGGCTTCAAGAT
>NZ_JBFUMO010000429.1:0-5155 GCF_054049355.1 Roseateles sp. P5_E11
GTCGCAGACCTCGCCGCGGTCCTTCAAGTGGGCATCGAGCTGCACAAAGGCCTCGCCGATGACATTGCGCAGCGACATCAGCCGGTTGTAGGCACCAATGCCCCAGAAGAACAACAGCGCCGCCCCGGCGACGCCAGCCCAGCTCCAGATCGTCATGCCGCCGCCCGGTAAGCAGCAAACCCATTGGCTCGCAGCGCGYAGGCCGGGCAGTGGCCGCAGCCATGGCCCCAGTCATGCAGCTCGCCGCGCTCGCCGAGGTAGCAGGTATGGGTGTCCTCGACGATGAGCTTCACCAGCGCCCCGCCACCGAGCGATTCGGCCAGGCGCCAGGTGGCCGCCTTGTCGATGAACATCAGCGGCGTGTCCAGCGTCATCGGCGTGTCCAGGCCCAGACTGAGTGCCACCTGCATGGCCTTCATCGTGTTGTCGCGGCAGTCCGGGTAGCCGGAGAAGTCGGTCTCGCACATGCCGCCGACCAGCACCGACGCGCCGCGGCGGTAGGCCAGCGTCGCGGCAAAGGTCAGGAAGAGCAGGTTGCGGCCGGGGACGAAGGTGTTGGGCAGGCCGTTGGCCTGCAGCTCGATGGCACGTTCGCTCGTCAGCGCCGTGTCGCTGATCTGGCCGAGCAGGGACAGGTCCAGCAGATGGTCGGCGCCGAGCTTGCCGGCCCAGTGCGGGAACTGGCGTGCGATCTCGGCGCGCACGGTGTTGCGGCAGTCCAGCTCGATGCGGTGGCGCTGGCCGTAGTCGAAGGCCAGCGTCTCGACTTCGGCGAAGCGGTCCAGGGCCCAGGCCAGGCAGGTGGTGGAGTCCTGGCCGCCGGAAAACAGAACCAGGGCTTTGCGGTTGTCGGTCATGGCCGGGATGCTACCCGGCCACCCCGCCCATGCTCGGCGCCAGGCCGGGTGCCGGCGCGCCGGTTCGGCACCTTCAAGAGCCGGCCGACAGGCACCTCGGCCGTGCTTGCGCGCCCCCGAATCGCCCTGCGCGGCGCGCCTTTGCACCGCCCGCGTGCGCGTCCAACCCGCCTCTCCCAGACGCGCAAACTGGCACGGCACATGCTTGTATACCGCATTGAACACAAGCCGGAACTCAACCGGCGCACTTCGTGGATCAAGCAACTTGAGGAGAGCCTGGATGACGCGATCGCAATGGAACCGCCGGCACTTGTTGGGCAGCCTGGGCGCTGCGGGAGCCGGCGTGATGACCGCCGGCTGGAGCGGCCTGGCGCACGCCCAGAAGCCGCTGACCGTGGGCTTCATCTACGTCGGCCCGCGGGACGACTACGGCTACAACCAGGCGCATGCCGAGGCCGCGGCGCTGGTGAAGAAGATGCCGGGCATCAAGGTGGTGGAGGAGGAGAACGTCCCCGAGACCAACGCGGTGCAGAAGACCATGCAGGGCATGATCGCCCAGGACGGCGCGGGCCTGCTGTTCCCGACGTCGTTCGGCTACTTCGCCCCGCACATCCTGGCGCTGGCGCCCAAATACCCCAACGTGCGCTTCGCGCACTGCGGCGGGCTGTGGGATGCGGCCAAGCACCCCAAGAACGCCGGCAGCTTCTTCGGGTACATCGACGAGGCCCAGTACCTCAACGGCGTGGTCGCGGCGCACGTGACCAAGAGCAAGAAGCTCGGCTTCATCGCGGCCAAGCCCATCCCGCAGGTGCTGCGCAACATCAACGCCTTCACGATGGGCGCGCGCAGCGTGCACCCGGACATCACGACGACGGTGATCTTCACCGGCGACTGGAGCATGCCGGTCAAGGAAGCCGAGGCCACCAACAGCCTGGCCGACCAGGGCGTGGACGTGTTCACCATGCACGTGGATGGCCCCAAGGTCATCGTCGAGACAGCAGCCAAGCGCGGCAAGTTCGTCTGCGGCTACCACGCCAGCCAGGCCAAGCTGGCACCGCAGGCCTACCTGACGGGCGCGGAATGGAACTGGATCACCGCCTACAGGCAGATCATCGACGCCGCGCAGACCGGCAAGCCGCATCCGAACTTCGTGCGCGGCGGCTTGAAGGACGGCTTCGTCAAGAGCAGCCCCTACGGCAGCTCGGTGCCCGAAGGCGGGCGCAAGCAGGCCGAGGCCGTGCGCGCCGAGATGCTCAAGGGCAGCTTCGACATCTTCAAGGGCGAGCTCAAGGACAACGCCGGCAAGGTGGTCATTCCCAAGGGCAAGGTGTTCAAGCAGACCGACATGGAGTTGGAGGGCATGAACTACCTGGTCGAAGGCGTGATTGGAAAGGTCTGAGCCTCTGGGAGCCGCCGCCATGGTCGCCACCTCAAGAGCGCAGGGTTTCGCCGAAGCCCTGCTGCTGCCCGTCTTCGCATTGACGGCTGCGCTGCTGCTGTTTGGCGTCTTCGTGTGGCTGGGCGGCACGTCGCCGGTGGAGGCCTGGAAGCTGCTCTTCCTCGGCGCCTTCGGCGACGCCTTCTCCTGGCAGAACACGCTGCTGCGCGCCGCGCCGCTGATGCTCACCGCGCTGGCCGTGGCGCTGCCCGCGCAGGCCGGCTTGACGATGATCGGCGGCGAGGGCGCGCTGGTGCTTGGTGCGCTGGGCTGTGCCGGTCTGCCCTATCTCTTCGGCCCACCCGGCAACGTGATCGGCAGCACCATGGTGCTGGCGGCCGGTGCGCTGCTGGGCGGCGGCTGGGTGATGCTCTCCGGCTGGCTGCGCCAGTGGCGCGGCGTCAACGAGACCATCTCCAGCCTGCTGCTGAGCTACATCGCCATCGCGCTGTTCAAGCACTTCGTCGAAGGGCCGATGCGCGACCCGGCGAGCCTGAACAAGCCGTCCACCCATCCGCTGGCTGAAGGCCTGCGCATCGGCCCCATCATGGGCGACGCGGCCATGGAGTCCTGGCTGGGCGACGTGCACTGGGGCCTGGTCATCGGCGTCGTGCTGTGCCTGGCCTGCGGCGCCTGGCTGAGCTTCAGCGCCTCGGGCTTCGCGATGCGCGTGGTGGGCGGCAACGCCCGGGCTGCCCGTCTCGTCGGCCTGCCCACCGACCGCCTCATCCTGCTGGCCTGCGCCCTCGGCGGCGCGGCGGCGGGCCTGGCCGGCGCCATCGAGGTGGCGGCCGTGCACACGGCGGCCAATGCCTCGGTGATCGCGGGCCTGGGCTACACGGGCATCCTGGTCAGCTTCGTGGCCCGCCACAACCCCTGGGCCATCCCGCCGGTGGCGGTGCTGTTCGGCGGCTTCGCGGCGGCCGGCAGCCTGCTGCAGCGCCGGCTCGATTTGCCCGACGCCTCGGTGCTGGTGCTGCAGGGCTTCGCCTTCGTCTTCATCCTCGCGGCCGAGGCGCTGCGCGGGCGACTGTTTGCGCCGCGCGCCCTCGCCAGGCGGCCAGCGCCCGTCACTGCGGTGGCTGAACCTCAGGGGGTTGCATGAGCGCCGCGCAGGGCCGCCCCAAGCAAGCTCGCTCCCGCTTGGCGGGACAGGCCGCAGGCCGAAGGGTGCACCAATGAGCCTCACGCTGAACGTCATCCCCGACCTGCTGCTCGCCGTCATCGGCGGCGCGCTACGGGTGGGCACGCCCTTCCTCTTCGTCAGCCTCGGCGAGTGCCTGACCGAGAAGAGCGGCCGCATCAACCTCGGCCTCGAAGGCGTGCTCGTCTTCAGCGCCATGGCCGGCTTCGGCGGCGCCTACCTCAGCGGCTCGCCGTGGCTGGGCGTGTTGGCTGCCAGCGGCTGCGGCGCGCTGCTGGCCCTGCTGCACGGCCTGCTGTGCTCGCTGCCGCGCGTGTCAGACATCGCCACCGGCATTGCGCTGATGCTGCTGGGCGCGGGCCTGGCCTTCTACCTGGGCAAGCCGCTGATCCAGCCGCAGGCGCCGCAGATCCCGTCGCTGCCGCTGGGCGCCTGGAGCGACTCGTCCGCCGTGCAGACGGCGTTGTCGGTCAACGCCCTCTTCCCCATCGGCGTGGCGCTGGCCACGCTGCTGGCCTGGGGCTTCAAGAACACGCGCTGGGGGCTGGTGGTGCGCATGGCCGGCGACAGCAGCGATGCCGCGCGGGCACTGGGCTACTCGGTCAACGGCGTACGCATCGCCGCCACCACGGTGGGCGGCGCCATTGCCGGCCTGGGCGGGGCGTCACTGTCGCTGTACTACCCCGGCAGCTGGAACGAAGGCCTGTCCAGCGGCCAGGGCCTGATCGCCGTGGCCCTGGTCATCTTTGCGCGCTGGCGCCCCTGGCGCTGCCTGGGCGCGGCGCTGCTGTTCGGCGGCGCGGGCGCCATCGGCCCGGCGCTGCAGAGCGTGGGCGTGAGCGGCGGCTACTACCTGTTCAACGCCATGCCCTACGCGCTGACCCTGCTCATCCTCGTGGCCACCTGCACGCCGAGCCAGTCTCTCAAAGGTGCGCCCGCCGAACTCGGTGTGTCCCGTTGAACCGAAGGAACCCGACCATGCCGACCCTGCGTTCAAAACCCTATGCCTGGCCCTTCGACGGCAACATCRGCCCGAACAACACGGCGCTGGTCATCATCGACATGCAGACCGACTTCTGCGGCATCGGTGGCTACGTCGACAAGATGGGCTACGACCTGTCGCTGACGCGCGCGCCCATCGCCCCGCTGAAGGTGCTGCTGGCCGCCGCGCGCCGCAAAGGCATGCACGTCATCCACACCCGCGAGGGCCACCGCCCCGACCTGGCCGACCTGCCGGCCAACAAGCTGTGGCGCTCGCGGCAGATTGGCACCGCGGGCCGCGGCATCGGTGACGCCGGGCCCTGTGGCCGCATCCTCGTGCGCGGCGAACCGGGCTGGGACATCATTCCCGAGCTCTACCCCGCCGCGGGCGAGCCCGTCATCGACAAGCCCGGCAAGGGCAGCTTCTGCGCGACCGACCTGGAGCTGATCCTGCACACGCGCGGCATCCGCAACCTCATCCTCACCGGCATCACCACCGACGTGTGCGTGCACACGACCATGCGCGAGGCCAACGACCGCGGCTTCGAGTGCCTGATGCTGTCGGACTGCACCGGCGCCACCGACCCTGGCAACCACGCCGCCGCGCTCAACATGATCCAGATGCAGGGCGGCGTGTTCGGCGCGGTGGCCGACTCGGCCGCCGTGCTCGACCTGCTGGCGCAACTCTGAGCCGCGGCCATGTCCCACCCGCACGCCCTGCAGCTCGATACCTAC
>NZ_JBFUMO010000430.1:0-5132 GCF_054049355.1 Roseateles sp. P5_E11
ACCATGACCAAGCGGCTGTGGGCCAACGAGGGCCTGCCGACGCCGCAATACCTGGCCCTGTCCCGCGCCGAACTGACTCGCGAGCGCATCCGCACGATTCCCGACACGCTCGGCCTGCCCGTCGTCGTGAAGCCGCCGCACGAGGGTTCGAGCATCGGCATCACCAAGGCCGCCGGCTATTCCGACATGCAGGGCGCTGTCGAGTTGGCGCTGGGCTTTGACGATGAGCTGCTGTTCGAGCAATGCATCGAAGGGCCCGAGCTGACCTGTGCCGTGCTGGGTGAAGGCGAGGGCGCCGTCGCGCTGCCCGTCATCGAGATCCGCGCCGAGGCCGGCAACTACGACTTCGCGAACAAGTACGAGACCGATACGACGCAGTACCTGTTCGGCTCGCTGCCCGCTGCACTCGAGGCCGAGATCGGTCGCCTCGTGCTGCATGCCTATCGCCTGCTCGGTTGCCGCGGCTGGGGTCGCGCTGACCTGATGCTGCGCAAGTCCGACATGAAGCCCTTCCTGCTGGAGATGAACACCAGCCCCGGAATGACGTCGCACTCCCTGGTGCCCAAGGCCGCGCAGGCCGTGGGCGTGGACTACCCGCATCTGTGCCTGTGGCTGCTGTCGCAAGCGAGGCTCGATCGCGCATGAACTCCGCCGCCGCCACCGCCGCGCTGCCGTCCGACATCCGCTTGATGAATGCGGTGTCGGCGCTGCTCGTGGCTGCGCTGGTGGCAACCGCCGCTTGGGGTGTGCTGCGCTGGGTCGTGCGCCTGCCGGCGTTCAACCTGCGCGCCATCCAGGTGGAGGGCGATGTCAGCCGCAACAGCGTGGCCTCGCTGCGCGCCAATGCCCTGCCGCGCCTGCACGGCTCCTTTCTCAGCATGAGCCTGAAGGACGGCCGCGCCGCTTTCGAGGCTGTGCCCTGGGTGCGGCGCGCGCAGCTGACGCGCGTCTGGCCGATGCGGCTGCGGGTCAATCTCGAGGAACACCGGGCCGCCGCCTATTGGGAGGCGCGCACCGATGGTGCCGACTCTGCGACCGAGGCCGCGGCCGAACGGGCCCTGGTCAACAGCTTCGGCGAAGTTTTCCAGGCCAATCTCGGCGACGTCGAGGACGAAACCCTGCCGGTACTCGCCGGCCCGGCGCAGACCGCCGGCGCGATGCTGCAGATGTGGCGGGCGCTGTCGCCAGCCGCTGAAAAACTCGGCGAGGGCATCGACCGCCTGGACCTGTCGGGCCGCGGCTCCTGGCGCGCGACGCTGGGCAGCGGCGCCGTTGTCGAACTGGGCCGCGGCAGCGAGACCGACGTGGTCGAGCGCTTCGGCCGCTTCGCCCAATCCATCACGCAGGTCACGGCGACCTACCGCAGCCCATTGCTGTCCGCCGACCTGCGCCACGCCGACGGCTACGCGGTCAAGCTGCGCGGCGTGACGACGAACACCCCGGGTAAACCCGTAAATAGAAAACGTTGAGGACGGACATGGCCAAGGAATACAAGGATTTGGTCGTCGGGCTGGATATTGGGACCGCCAAGATCATGGCCGTCGTGGCCGAGGTTTTGCCGGGGGGGGATTTGCGCATTGCCGGCCTCGGGGTGGCGCCGTCACATGGCTTGAAGCGCGGCGTCGTCGTCAATATCGACGCCACCGTCCAGTCCATCCAGCAGGCCTTGAAAGAGGCCGAAATGATGGCCGACTGCAAAATATCTAGGGTTTACACGGGGATTACGGGCAGCCATATCCGCGGCCAGAACTCCACCGGCATGGTCATCGTGCGCGACAAGGAGGTCACGCCGGTCGATGTGACTCGCGTCGTCGAAACCGCCAAGGCCATCAATATTCCCAACGACCAGCGCCTGCTGCTGGTCGAGCCGCAGGAATTTGTCATTGACGGCCATGAGGTGAAGGAGCCCGTCGGCATGAGCGGTGGCCGGCTGGAGGTCAAGGTCCATATCGTGACCGGCGCACAGAGCGCGGCCGAAAACATTGTCAAATGCGTGCGCCGCTGCGGTTTGGAAGTGGATCAGCTGGTTTTGAACCCGAGCGCCTCCAGCCATGCCGCCCTGACCGCCGACGAACGCGACCTGGGGGTCGCGCTGGTCGATATTGGCGCCGGCACGACCGATGTGGCGATATTCACCGGCGGCTCGATCCGCCATACCGCCGTCATCCCCATCGCGGGCGACTTGATCACCAGCGATATCGCGATGGCGTTGCGCACGCCGACCAAGGACGCCGAGGAAATCAAGGTCGAATATGGCGTCGCCAAGCAGCTGCTGGCCGACCCCTCCGACCAAGTGGAAGTGCCCGGCCTGGGCGACCGCAGCCCCAGGATGCTGTCCAAGCAGGCGCTGGCCGGCGTCATCGAGCCGCGCGTCGAGGAAATCTTTTCCCTGGTGCATCAGGTCATTCGTGAGAGCGGGTATGAGGAATTGCTGTCCTCCGGCATCGTGTTGACCGGTGGATCGGCCGTCATGCCGGGCATGGTGGAACTCGCCGAGGATATTTTCCTGAAACCCGTCCGGCGCGGCCTGCCCACTTATTMAGGTGCCCTTTACGACATGGTTGCCAACCCTCGCTCGGCGACCGTCATGGGACTGTTGGAGGAGGCCCGGCTGTCGCGCAGCCGAGGTTTCAAGGCCGCGCAGCAGGCCGGTTCGGTGCAAACCCTGCTTGGACGGGTCAAGGATTGGTTCATGGGGAATTTTTGACCCCCCAAAACCAACAATAGCTACGAAAAATTTGTTTCAGCAACTAGTCATCCATTGAGTGCCACGGCACAATTGCAGCAGTTAGGAGATCGATATGCCCATCGAGATGATCGAAGAGTTTGACCAAGGCACCCAAATCAAGGTGATCGGGGTCGGTGGTGGCGGCGGCAACGCCGTGGACCACATGATCGCCCAGGGCGTTCAGGGCGTGGAATTCATCTGCGCGAATACCGACGCGCAGGCACTGAATCGGTCCAAGGCCGACCAGCTGCTGCAACTCGGCACCTCCGGTCTCGGTGCCGGCGCCAAACCCGAAATGGGCAAGGCGGCGGCTGAAGAGGCCGAAAACCGCATTCGCGAATCCATCGCCGGCGCCAATATGCTGTTCATCACCGCCGGTATGGGCGGTGGTACCGGCACCGGTGCTGCACCGGTGATTGCCAGGGTTGCCAAGGAAATGGGCATCCTGACGGTCGGTGTCGTCACCAAACCCTTCGATTTCGAAGGCGGCCGGCGCGCCAAGGCGGCCGATGCCGGCCTCGCCGAGCTCGAAGCAAATGTCGACTCGCTGATCGTCGTGCTGAATGACAAGCTGCTCGATGTGCTGGGCGACGATGTCACGCAGGATCAGGCCTTCGCGCATGCCAATGACGTGCTGAAGAACGCCGTTGGCGGCATTTCCGACATCATCCACATCCCCGGCCTGGTCAACGTCGACTTCGAAGACGTCAAGACGGTGATGAGCGAGCCGGGCAAGGCGATGATGGGCACGGCGCAAGCCACCGGCCCGGACCGCGCCGCCAAGGCCGCCGAAGCGGCCGTGGCCTGCCCGTTGCTGGAAGGCATCGACCTCTCCGGTGCGCGTGGCGTGCTGGTGCTGATCGCCGCGGGCCGCAGCAACTTCAAGCTCAGCGAGTCGCGCAACGCGATGAACGCGATCAAGCGCTACGCCTCGGATGAAGCGCACGTCATCTTCGGCACCGCCTACGACGAGAGCCTGGGCGACGCGCTGCGCGTGACCGTCATCGCCACCGGCCTGACGGCCGGCCGCGCCCGCCAGCAGGCGCCGCTGCAGGTCGTGCAGACCCAGCAGGTGGTGCGCAACGGTACCGACGGCATGCCTGTGCTGACGCAGGCCGTGGCCATGGCCACGCCGGCCACGGGCCAGCAGGCCAATGTCGGCCTCGGCCTGGGCGACTTTGCGAACGCCAATGTGCCCAGCGTCTGGCGCCATGGCCGTTCGGGCAGTGCCGCGGCCAAGGTCGAGGCGCTGTCGTCCAACGGCATGGACGAGATCGAGATCCCGGCCTTCCTGCGCAAGCAGGCAGACTGATCAGTCGCTGATCCTAAGAAGGSCGAGCCGTGAGGCTCGCCCTTTTGCTTTGTCAGGACGCGCGTACTACCGCCGCGGCCGGCTTTGCGGCGCCAGAAAGCAGGGCCAGCAAACCGCCTCCCGCCAGCACCAGGGCCAAGGCATCCATGCGCGCACCGGGCAACGTCGCGGCAGCCGTTGTCAGCAGTGCCGCTGCCGCCATCTGCAGAAAGCCCAGCAGCGCGGAGGCCTGGCCGGCCTGCGATGCAAATGGCGTCAACGCCAGTGCGGTGCCAGTGGGTGAGACCAGCCCCATGCCGAACAGGAAGATGCCCACCGCGACGGCAAAACCCGCGAGACCGGCTCCACTCGCGACAAGCATCGTCAGGCCGCCGAGTGTTGCCAGCGCTGCGCCAATGCGCAGCACGGTGGGGCCACCCCAGCGCGAGGCCCAGTGCGGCGCGGTCTGCCCTGCTGCGAAGACGACGAACACGGACGTGGCAAAGAACAGCCCGACCTGCAGTGCGCTGAAGCCGAAGTCGCGCGCCAGCACCAGCGGCGCGGTGCCGAAGAACGCAAACAGCGCGCCGAGGATGGCGGCGGTGGCGAGTGCCGGGCGCATGAAGCGCGCATCACCCAGCAGCACGACGTAGCCGCGTGCCAGCGCGCTGGCCGGCTGGCGTCGCCGTCTCTCGGCCGGCAGCGTCTCGCCGACGATGCCGACATAGGCCGCCGCCAGCGCCAGCCCTGCCAGCACCAGCACGACAAACAGCGCCCGCCAGCCCCAGGCGGCCTGTACAAGACCACCCAGCAGCGGCGAGAAGCCCGGCGCGGCGGCCATGACAACCATGATGCGGCCGAGCAGCGCAGCGAGTTGCGGGCCTTCGAAACGGTCCCGCGCGGCGGCGCGTGCCAGCACCGACGCGGCGGCGACGCCGACGGCCTGAAGCGCGCGGCCGAACAGCAGCAACGGCAGATCGCTCGCCAAAGCACAAACCACGCTGCCCACGATGAAGACGGCCAAGCCGCCCAGCACCACGGGCCGGCGGCCGATGCGGTCCGACAACGGGCCGACGATGAGTTGGGCCAGCGCGAACACGGCGAGGAAGAGGC
>NZ_JBFUMO010000431.1:0-5109 GCF_054049355.1 Roseateles sp. P5_E11
GACCTGGGCCGAGGTCAGGGCGACCATGTCGCCCGTGGTCAGGCCCTTGATCTGGGCGGTRCCCAGCGAGCCAACCTGTGCGGTGGTCAGCGAGCCCACGGCGTCGCTGGCCAGCGCACCGACCTGGTCGGAGGACAGGCCGTTGAGCGCAGCCGTCGTGACGGCGCGCAGGTCGGCCGTTTCCAGCTTGCTCAGCTGACCGGTCGTCAGCCCGCCGAACTGGGTCGACGACAGCACGGCGAAATGGCCCGTGMCCAGCGCGTTCAGGTTGTCGGTGGCCAGGTTGCCGAGCTGGGTGGCGGTCAGGGCCTGGGCCTGGGCCGTAGAGAGGTTGGCGAACTGGCTGCTGCTCAGGCTGTTCAGGTCAGCCGTACCGAGCGTATTGACCTGACTCGTCGTCAGTGAATTGACCTGGCCACTGGAGAGGGCGCGGAGCTGGTCGCTGGTGAAGGCGTCAAGCTGGGTGGACGACAGGTTGCGCAGCGCAGCGGTGGTGATCGACTTGATGTCGACCGTCTCGATGGCGGCGATCTGGGCCGTGGAGAGGTTGCCCAGCTGGGCGGACGTCAGCGCGCCGATCTGGGCGGAGGTCAGCGCCACCATGTCGGCGCTGCTCAGGCCCTGGATCTGGGCCGTCGACAGGACGGCGATCTGCGAGGTGCTCAGGGCCTGGACCTGGTCGGTCTTCAGGGCCTGGATCTGGTCAGAGCTGAAGCCGGCCAGGGCGCTGGTCGCGATGGCCCGCAGGTCTTCGGTCTGGAAGGCCCGGATCTGGTCGCTCTTCAGGACCGCCAGGCTGCTGGAAAGGATGACCGAGGCCTGCGCGGTGGTGAACGCGATCAGCTGGTCGGTGCTGAGGGCGGCGTAGTCTTCCGTCGTCCAATTGCGGATCGTCGTCGTGCTGAGGTTCGGGATGACAGATGGCGAAATGCCGGGGATGACGGTTGACATGTTTTCTCACCTGTACTGATGGCCGCCTTGCCTTGCGGCGTGGCGGCGTTGGACCATCGCTGGCCCACCCCCGAAACTGGAGGCGTTGTTCTGAGCGGAGCCTGTGCCCCGGCGCGTCGAGCAGCCAAGACGTGCCAGAGATACAAAAAAATTGAAACCCGAACCCAACCCAATGCGGCCGCAGGCGGGATGCGATCCCGCCTGGAGCGCCGCGATGAGGTGGGCTCGTGTTGTCATGCTAGGGACGAGTCCTCGGAACCAATCGGCAAAAAGACCGGGTTTCTCGACCCAAGGTCGACCGTTCGGCAGCTGCGCCGAATGGGCTTGAACGAATTCACGGACTTCACACCCAGTTGCCGCCGTTGTTGCGCCGGTGCTCGTCGTCCTCGGCCAGCTTGCGATCGATGGCCGCAAGGTGGGCGTCGGCCGACGGGTGCGGCACGGCCGCCTTGGCCAGGTCGACGTGCTCGGCACCGAGCAGCGGGGCGGTCGGCGGTGCCAGCACGTCGTGCAGGCTGACCGTCGCGTCCTTGCCGTCATCGGCCTTCTGCGGCTGCACGTCCTTGGCGAACCAGACGTCGGCCACGTCGTGCTTGCTGCCGTCGGTCGTCGTGTAGCTGGACACCAGGCCGATGAGGTTGCCGCTGTCTGACCCGGAGCCCTTGGTGGCGTTCAGGTCGAGCGAGGTGATGCCCAGCTGGTCCAGCGTCTTCAGCTCGCCGGCGTCGGTCTTGCCGTCGTGGTTAGCGTCGACCCAGACCTGCAGCTGCTTCCAGTTGGCGTCGTGGCTGTCGAGCTTGCCGTCATGGTTGCTGTCCTGTTCGGCCATGGCGGCGTAGCCATCCTTGGCATGCTTGCCGTTGGCCAGCACGGTGCCCATGCCGAAGAGTTCACCGCCGCTGTTGATGAGGCCGTCATGGTTGCGGTCCATCACCAGCAGGCCATCGCCGCCAGCCACCCAGCCCACCTTGTTGGCCTGGCCGGTGYCCAGCAGGTCGAAGTTCACGCCCTGGGCGGCGGCCAGCGTGTTGACGCCGTGGCCATCCAGGTCGAGCACGATGGGCGTGACGTTGAAGTAGGCGTTCATCTGCGCCGCGCTCATTTCGCCGAAGGTCGTGCCTTGCAGCGCGTCGAGCTGAGCCATGCTCATGGCGGTGATGTCGCGGGTTTCCAGGCCGCTGATCTGATCGGTCGTGAGGCTGTGGATCTGATCCGTGGTCAAGGCCGCCGCCTGCGCCGTGGTCAGCGCCGTGATCTGCGTCGCCTTCAGCGTGCTGAACTGGTCGCTGGTGATGGCCTGGATCTGCGCATTGCTCATCGCGGCGACGTGGGCCGTGGTCAGTGCGCGCAGGTCGTCGGTTTCCAGCGCCGCGATCTGCGAGTTCGTGAAGGCCTTGACCTGGGTGGAGGTCAGGGACGCGAACTGCGCCGTCGTGAAGGTGTTCAGGTCGTCGGTGGCCAGGTTGTTGATCTGGCTGGTCGTCAGCACCGACACGCGGGTGCCCAGGCCGGTCAGCTGATCGGTGGTCAGCGCACCCAGCTGGGTGTTGGTGATGGCCTGCAGCGATGCCGAAGTCAGCTTGGCCAGGTCGTCGGAGTCGATGGCCACGATCTGGTCGGTGGACAGCGAATTCACCTGGGCCGTGGTCAGCACCGAGATCTGCGCCGAGCCCATGGCCGTCAGGTCGGCTGCGGCCAGGCCCTGGATCTGTGCGGTGGACAGCGACAACACCTGGGCCGTGCTGAGCGCGGCGATGTGCTCGGTCTGCAGCGAGGCGATCTGATCCGAGTTCAGGCTCKACAGCGCCGCCGTCGTCACCGCGCGCAGGTCGGCCGTCTGCAGATTCGGCAGCTGGTCGGTTGTCAGCGAACCGAACTGGGTCGCGTTCATCACCGCGTAGTGCTGTGTTCCCAGGGCCGTCAGATCGTCCGTCGTCAGGTGCGACAGCTGGCCGGCCGTCAACGCCTGGACCTGGCCCGTGCTCATGCGAGCGAACTGGTCGGTCGTGAACGCGTTCAGGTCGTCGCTATTCATCGTCGACAGCTGGGCCGTCGTCAGCGAGTTCACCTGCGCCGAGGTCAGCGATTGCAGCTGGTCGCTGGTCAGCCCATCCAGCTGGGTGCTGGTCAGGGCGCGCAGCGCGGTCGTGGTCAGGAAGCGGATGTCGCCGGTCTCGATGGCGGACAGCTGATCGGTGCTCAGCGCAAACGCCTGGGCGGAGTTCAGCACGGCCACCTGGGCGGTGCCCAGGGCCGTCATGTCGGCGGCCGTCAGGCCCTGGACCTGGGACGTCGTGAGCGAGCCGATCTGGGCGGTGCTGAGGCTGGAGACCTCGTCGGAGCTCAGTGTCAGGATCTGATCCGAAGACAGGCCACGCAGCGCTGCCGTGGTGACGGCGCGCAGGTCGGCCGTCTCCAGCTTGGGCAACTGGTCGGAGGTCAGCGAACCGAACTGACTGGAGTTCAGCGTCGCGAACTGGGCCGTCCCCATGGCGTTGAGGTTGTCGCTGGCCAAGCTGCTCAGCTGGGCCGTCGTCAGTACGGCGACCTGGGCGGTGGASAGCTTGTTGAACTGGTCGGACGTGAGGCTGTTCAGGTCGTCCGTGTTCAGCGTGCGGACCTGGTCGGTCGTCAGCGAGTTGATCTGGGCACTTGTCAGGGCGCGCAGYTGRTCGCTGGTCAGGCCRTCSAKCTGGGYGCTGGACAGSGMRCGCAGRGYSGCCGTCGTCAGCGACTTCATGTCGGCSGCWTCRATGGCRGASAGYTGGTCGGTCGACAGGTTCTGGGCCTGSGCCGARYTCAGYGCSGCSACCTGGGCSGTGCYSARCGCCGTCATGTCGSCGGCGGTSAGRCCCTTGACCTGGGCGGTSGTGAAGGCCGCCACCTGGCCCGTGGACAGGCTGGACACCTCGTCGGARGTCAGCGACTGSACCTGRTCGGARCTCAGGCCGCGCAGCGCATTGGTCGTGACGGCACGCAGGTCGGCCGTTTCCAGCTTGGACAGCTGGTCGGTCGTCAGCGAGCCGAACTGGCTGGACGACAGCGTCGCGAACTGGGCCGWSCCCATSGCGTTGAGGCTGTCGGTGACCAGGTTGCTCAGCTGMGWSGTCGTCAGCGCCTGGATCTGCGAGGTCGACAGGCGGGCGATCTGRTCCGTCGTCAGSACGTTCAGGTCATCSGTGYTGAGGCYGATGATCTGCGGRYTGGTGGTCAGCGCGTTGAGCTGGGYGCTKGTSAGSSCSCGCAGCTGATCGCTGGTCARGCCATCGATCTGGGYGCTGGACAGSGCWCGCARSGMGGCCGTCGTCARCGACTTCATGTCGGACGCGTCGATGGCTGCCAGCTGGTCGGTGGACAGCGACTGGACCTGGGCCGAGCTCAGCACAGCAACCTGGGCGGTGCCCAGGGCCGTCATGTCGGCGGCCGTCAATCCCTGGACCTGCGACGTCGTCAGCGAGCCGATCTGGGCGGTGCTGAGGCTGGAGACTTCATCGGAACTCAGCGTCAGGATCTGGTCCGAACTCAGGCCGCGCAGCGCGGCGGTCGTGACCGCACGCAGGTCGGCTGTCTCGAGCTTGGGCAACTGGTCGGAGGTCAGCGAACCGAACTGGGTGGATGACAGCGAGGCGAACTGGGCCGAACCCATCGCATTCAGGTTGTCTGTCGTCAGGTTGCTGAGCTGCGCGGTCGTCAGGACCTGGATCTGGGCGGTGGAGAGCTTGTTGAACTGGTCGGACGTGAGGCTGTTGAGGTCGTCCGTGTTCAGCGTGCGGACCTGGTCGGTGGTCAGGGCATTGATCTGGCTGGAAGACAGGGCCCGCAACTGATCCGAGGTCAGGCCGTCGAGTTGGGTGCTGCTGAGGGCGCGCAGGGCGGCCGTTGTCAGCGACTTCATGTCAGCCGCGTCGATGGCGGACAGTTGATCCGTGTTCAGTGCGGCCGCCTGGGCCGAGCTCAGCACGGCCACCTGGGCGGTGCCCAGGGCCGTCATGTCAGCGGCCGTCAGGCCCTGGACCTGGGACGTCGTGAGCGAACCGATCTGGGCGGTGCTCAGGCTGGAGACCTCATCGGAGCTCAGCGTCAGGATCTGGTCCGAGCTCAGGCCGCGCAGTGCGGCGGTCGTGACGGCGCGCAGGTCGGCCGTCTCCAGCTTGGGCA
>NZ_JBFUMO010000432.1:0-5100 GCF_054049355.1 Roseateles sp. P5_E11
AGACCAGGCGATGAAGAGTTTTTCGAGCCCGGCGCGGCTCAACGGCTGGAGCGTCTGCCAGGCCTTCAGCCAGGCCGGTGCGGGTTCGGTATGGCCATCGGCTTCGAGATGGCAGGCGGTACCGGCCGCGTTCAGCAGCGGGGCTTCGCCTTCGACGGGCCAGGCCTGGGCGGGCAGTGCGCCATGCCTGACTTCGACAAGGCGCTGCGTGGCGGCATGCACCTGCAGGCCGAGCTCGATGCGGCCCAGTGGCGCGCCCGCGTTGCGGATGCCGCAGCTGCTGATGCTGACGCTCTGCACATCGGGCGGCTCGCCGTGGGCGATGCCGGCGGGGCCGAGCTTGGGGTCGGGCGGCGGGCTGGGCGGCGCATGCAGCGTCAAGCTCAGGCGAGCAGTGTCGGCGCCGCGCCAGGTCAGGCGGCCGGCGCCGGTTGCATGCAGCACGTCGGGATGATGGGTGTCACAGGTGGCTTCGGTGCTGACCGCGAGCTGCAGCCGCGCGCTCGCGCCTGCGCCCACGGCGCGGCTGAGCACCGGCAGCAGGCGGGGTTCTTCCAGCGGTGTGGACAAGGTTTCTGGCTGCGGCGCCCAGGGCGCCAGGTCGACGCGCCGCCAGCTGCCGTCCTGGCCCTGGTAGGCCTGCAGCGGTTTGGGCTCGGCRACGGCGAAGGTGATGGCGGCGAGATCGCAGGCCTTGGGCCGGGGCGGCGGCGGCTGGTCGAGAAAGATGGCTCGGCCGCGCGCTGCACGGCCGAGCCCCGCTTCAACGGCGGCCAGGGCCTTGTCGTAGCCGGCGGGTGTCATCGCGTCGCCGGTTGGGGCGGCCTTGGCGGCGCGGCGCACCAGTTCCTCGCGGGAGCGATGGGTGAGCTGGTGAAGGCGCAGCGTCGGGCTCAGCGTGGCGTCGGCAGCAATGGCCGCTGCCCATTCGAAGCGCGGCTTGGCCTCGAAGCCCGCGCCCCACAGGCAGCACAGCGAGGCATAACGGGCCAGCTCAGCGACATGGCGCAAGCCGATTTGCTGTCCGTGCTCCAGCGCCACGTCGATGAAGGCTGGCCAGCGGGCCTGGAGCTGTTCGGCGACCTCGGGCCAGGCGCTGCCCAGCAGTTGCAGCAGCTCGCGCGAGTCGCGCTTGAGCTGCAGGGCCTCGACTTTTTCCAGCTGATCCGCGTTGAGTTGGAGCATCAGTTCACCCGCTCCCGGGCTTGGCTGTCCAGCACGCCGTTCAGGCGCTGCCACCAGGTCCAGCGCTTCGCGGCCGGGCAGACAAGCTGCTGCCCGGCCGCGAAGAAGGCGTCGAGCTGCGACGGCGCGAGGCCGGGCAGCAGCAGGGCCAGCAGCTCGGGGTCCCACCAGCGCCAGGGCCGGCGGCGGCCCTCGGGCGTGCGCACCTCCGCGAGGTCACGGCTGTGCTCGCGCATGGCGAGCAGCGGCCGGTTGGACGTCATCAGCACACCCCATCCCTCGAAGGCGGTGCAGGCTTCACCGAGCAACCAACGGGTGAGATCGGCCTCGGGTTGCAGCTCGACGATGTAGGCCGCCTGCGCGGCGGCCTCGGGCTTGAGGGCGCCGCGCTGCAGGCAGTCCCAGCCGACGGACTGCCCGGCCTGCAGCCGTTCCAGCAGGCCGGGGATGACACCACCGTCGACGACGGCATGCACGCGCCCGTCCGGCCGGTCCCACAGTGCTGATCGGATCTGGGCCGTGGCCAGAGCGGCAGCGTTCAAGCCGGCCCTCCGCCGCCCTCGGGACCTGCGGCGTCGTCGGGAGGTGGCGCGGCTGCGTCGGCGTTCTTGGCGTCGTCCTCGTTGTCCTCCGCCCCGCCTCCGCCGCCGGCCGCGGCCGCGGCCAAGGCAGCCGCTGCGGCGCCTCCTGCGGCGAGGGCGGCGGCAGCGCCGGCGAGGGCGGCAGCGCGGATCTTGGCCGCACGGGCCGCAGCGGCGGCGGCGGCCGCGGCGGCTTCAGCGGCGGCCTTGGCCGCTGCTGCGGCGTCCGCGCTCGCATTGGCCGCGGCGGCGGTGTTTGGCGCCTCTTGGCCGACGGTCAAGGGGTCTTCAAAAAGCTTGTCGTAGTCCGTGGCCTTGGCGGACGTCAGCAGTTCCTGGTTCATGGCGTCTTCCGGCGCCTTGGGCTCGGCCGCGGCCGCGCTCTCGGCTGCGCCGGCGGAGCCGCCGCCACCGCCACAGTTGACCTTGACGAGGGGGCCGTCGATGGTGACGCCCGCCGGGCCCAGCGTGATGACCGAGCCGCCGCAGACGATCTTGATGCCGGCCGTGGCCTCCAGCACGATCTCGGCGCTGCCCTTGGCCTTGATGTTGACGGCTTGCATCAACAGGTCGGCTGTGGCCTTCAGCGACAGCTTGGCACCGGCCTCGCCGACCAGGTTGCCGGTCGTCTTGAAGTTGCCCGCGCCGCCGCTTTGCAGGTTGATGTCGCCGCCGGCCTTGACGGCCGTCTTGCCGGTGACGTCAAGCCCGTAGTCGGCACCGACCTTGGCGTTGAAGTCTTTCTCAAGCTTGAGCTGGTAGGTGGCCGCACCCGTGGTGAAGATGTCACCGGCGACCTTGGTGTGCAAGTCCTTGCCGAGGTCGTGCATGACGTCCTTGCCGACGTTGACATACCAGTTCTCGCCGACGACCTCCTTGCGCGTGAGCTTGACCTTCTTGGTCTCGTTCATCTCGATCCAGTCGAAGGCGTCTTCCTTCACGTGGCGATGGAAGTTCTTCTGCGACTGCAGCCAGACGTATTCCTTGCCCGTCTTGTCGTCGAAACGCAGTTCGTGGCGGGCGTCGGCCGCGCCGTTCTTGGTCGAGTGGGTGCGCCAGCCGCTGATGTCGGAATTGGCGGGCAGGGGATAGATGGGCGTGTTGATGTCGTTGTGCACCGAGCCCGTGATGAGGGGTCGGTCGGGGTCGCCGCCGATGAAGCTGACGACCACCTCGTGGCCGACGCGCGGGATCATCCACAGCCCCATGCCCTTGCCCGCCCAGGGCTGGGACAGGCGCACGAAGCAGGAGCTGTTTTCGTTGTTCTCGCCCAGGCGGTCCCAGTGGAACTGCACCTTGATGCGGCCGTGCTTGTCGGTCTCCACCTCGTTGCCCGAGGCGCCGACGACGATGGCCGTCTGCGGCCCGTACATGATGGGCCGCGGCGTGCGGCGCTGCGGGCGGAAGGCATTGCCGCCCGTGCTGATGCACATGAGATTGGCGATCACGCCGTCGCGGCGGCGCGGCAGGGACCTGAGATCGTCGATGGCCTCGTGGTCGGCGAACTCGGCGTGGAAATTCATGCCGACGATCAGGTAGCTGTCGTCGTCGGCCGCATTGAGGGCGTCTTCGAGATCGAAGGTGGCGCCCACCGTGATGTCGTTGCAGTTGGTGGTGCCGGTGTAGATCTGCTGCAGCGACTGCAGCTCTTCCAGCCGCATCTTGGCGACGCGAATGGCGGCCGCTGCGGTCGGCTGCGCGTCGGGCTTGACCTGGTTTTGCACCGCACGCGCCGGGAACTCATAGACCTCGGCGTCACCGAGCTTGGCGGTCGCCGCCGTGGGCAGCGCGCTGTGCTCCTGCTGGATGGCAGACGCCGTCGCGAGGTAGTCGTAGTCGCGCACAACGGCCTTGACCGAATGCACCTCCTCGACCATCTTCCAGTCGACGAGGGTGGGCTTGGTGGCATCGAGCTTGTGGGACCATTTGACGGTCTTGTCGCCCGTCTTGGCCTTGTGCTTGCCCATCGAGTCGATCAGCACCAGGGTGTGGGTGGTGCTGGTGTGCTCGAAGAAATAGTAGATGCCGAACTCTTCCAGCAAACGGCTGACGAAGTCGAAGTCCGATTCCTGGTACTGCACGCAGTACTCGAGCGGCTTGTAGACCGCGGCGTCCTGCAGCCGCCAGGCGAAGTCGGCGCTGTAGGGCGTGAGGACGGCGGTGACGATGTCCTTCACGCTCTTGTTCTGGAACACCTTGGAGTTGCGCGTGCGCGTGGCGAACCAGGTCCAGGGCCGCATGGTGATGCGGAAGGAGTCAAAGCGGCCATGGCGTTCACCGCGCTGGACTTCGGTGATGAAACCATTGAAGTGACGCTTGGCGCCATGCTCGATGCTGACATTGGCACGCGAGCCCAGCAGGGCGTGCAGGTCGATGGACTCGCGCACGCCCAGCAGGCTGACATTGCCGACCAGGTCGACCTGCCACTCGGGCAGCGCTCCCAGTTGCTCCCGGCCCTCCATGCGCAGCACCAGCAACTTGTCACCACCGAGCTTGGTGGTGATGGACATCACACTAGACATGTGTCGGCCCCTCGTCCGATGAGTACATCGACCGGTCTTGCAGACCGCGCTGCGTCTTGCGCCGCAGCTCTTCGGCAGGCACAGCGCGCCCACTGGGCGCACCGTGTCCAGCCGAAGCCCCCGAGGGGACGGCGATGCTTGCGGCATTGAGCCACAAGCACATCGCCTGGCGGGCCGGCTTGGGAGCGGCCCRGCGCTCGGCCCGGGAAGTCACTACGGCCACCATCTGCTCGTCTCAATCAAAGGCGTAGGAGAAGTCGCCATCGGCCACGCCGAGGCTGACCTTCTGCAGCGGCTGGCCCGACGCCGTGCGCGACAGGTATTCAATCGACACCTTGGGCAGCACCGTGTTGGTCAGGATGGCGTCGATGATGCGGCCGCCCGACTCCGCGTTGTTGCAGCGCTTGACGATGAGCTCCACCGCTGCGTCGCTGTACTCGAACGGGATGCGGTGGTTCTCGGCGACGCGCTTGACGATGCGGCCGAGCTGCAGACGCACGATGCGGGCCAGCATCTCATCGCTCAGCGGGTAGTAGGGGATCGTGACGATGCGGCCCAGCAGCGCCGGCGGGAAAACCTTCTGCAGCGGCTCGGTCAGGGCCGTGGCCAGCGACTCGGGGTCGGGCAGCAGCTCGGGGTCGCGGCACATGTTCATGATGAGCTCGGAACCCACATTGCTGGTCAGCAGGATGATGGTGTTCTTGAAGTCGATCATGCGGCCTTCGCCGTCCTCCATCCAGCCCTTGTCGAAGACCTGGAAGAAGAGTTCGTGCACGTCGGGGTGGGCCTTCTCGACCTCGTCCAGCAGCACG
>NZ_JBFUMO010000433.1:0-5090 GCF_054049355.1 Roseateles sp. P5_E11
GCGTTTGATGATGCGTGGTTGATGGTGTCTTCACCGGGGTCGGGCGCACCGGGCAGCGAGATGGTGAAGCAGCTTCCCTGACCCGGCTCGCTCTCGACGCGCAACTGACCGTTCATCGCCTCCACGAACTGACGCGTGATCATCAGCCCAAGGCCTGCGCCGGGCGTCGAGCCCAGCTGTCTGCCGAGGCGGTTGAAGGGTTCGAACAGGTGCTGGCGCTGCAACGCGTCCATGCCGAAGCCGTTGTCGCTCACGGCAATCGCGACTGCTTGCGAGTCGCCGGTCACCGCTATCCTTGCCCAACCGCCGGGCCGGTTGTACTTGATGGCATTCGTCAGCAGGTTCAACAGACACTGGTGCAGCCGTCCGACGTCGGCGGCGCAGCGGGCGGGTGCCGACGGGAGCGGGCATGTCAGCGTCACGCCGGCCCGCTGCGCCAGCGCCGAGACCGCCTCTGCGGCGTCTTGCGCGCACCGGGCGGCGTTCACTGGGCGCAACTCGACCGTCAGCTTGCCGGTCTCCAAGCGGCCGAGGTCCATCACGTCGCGCATCAGGACTTCCAAGTGCTTGCCGCTGGCCAGGATCTGCGTCAGGCGCTGGGCCTGGACCGCAGACATCGGGTGCTTCTCATCGGCCGCCATCAGCTGGGCGAAACCGAGCATGCCATTCAAGGGGTTGCCCATCTCGTGGGCGATGTAGGACAGCATCAGCGTCTTGGTGCGGCTGGCCGTTTCGGCTTCGATGCGCGAGCGTGATTCGGCCTCGAGCCGATCACGGTCGCTGATGTCGCGCAGCATCACGGTGGTCAGGCGGTCCGGACCTTCGCCAACCCGCGACACCGACATCTCGGTCGGGAAGCATTCACCGCTCGCACGCGTGACCGTGGTGCGGACCGGGGCGTTCTGAGCTTGGTTGTCAATCAACGCAGCCTCGCCCAACAGCGCTTGCATCGGCGACCCGATGGCCTGCTGGTGCTCGACGGCGAACATGCGGCAAGCCGCAGCGTTGATCAACACCACCTTGTCGTCGGCATTGCAGGTGACGATGGCGTCCGATGCGGCGCCGACGATGTCTGCGACGCGCGCATCACCCACGCGCTGCAGGTGTTCGCGCACCGACTCCAGCTCGGCATCGGTGCGTCGCTTCAGGTCGAGCAGGTTGCGCACGCGTGCCTGCAGAACAGCCCGGGTGTAGGGCTTGGCGATGAAATCTGCCGCACCGAGATCGAGCGCACGCATCTCGCTGCGCGGATMGGAGAACCGGGTGATGAAAGCGATCGGCACGTGCCTGAAGGCGGCTTCCGCCTTGAGCGTCCTGCACACGTCGAATCCGTCGATACCCGGCATGTGCGCGTCGAGCAGGATCAGGTCCGGCAGCAGGCGACGCGCGAGGTCCAAGGCTTCCTCGCCGTTCTTGGCAAAGTAAAAATCGCCCATTGCGGCCAGCGTCTTGCGCAGCACGTAGATCGATGCAACGTCATCGTCAACGACCAGCAGTCGCGGAGTCTGCGTGCCTGGCGGCGGCGGCGCGGCACCCGATGCGAGGCTGTCGCGTTGCAGATCCTCGATCAGCAGTTTGGTGCGCAGGTGCGCACGCACGCGGGCTGTCAACTGGACCGCGATCAGCGGCTTGGTGACGAAATCGGACCCGCCCTTGCGGAAGGCCGTGACTTGCAGCAGGGTCGTGGGGTCGTGGCTGGTCGCGAAGATGACAGGGACATCAGCCAAGACCGGGTCGGCCTTCAGCGCCTCACACACGTCGAGCCCGGTCATGCCAGGCATGTCGACATCCAGCACGATGAGATCCGGGGTCAGCTCACGTGCCAGCCGCAGTGCGGCTTGGCCCGATGTGGCGAAGCGCTGATCGGGGTACTCCGACAACATCCGCGCCATGACCTGGATCGCGGACGGGTCGTCGTCGACCAAAAGCAATCGAACCTCACGCGGTGCCATCAGAGCCTTTCAGGTTCGTGTGCGGTTCGCCGCTCAGTATGGGGTTTAGCGATCGATCCGATCACCTGAACTGCCGACCATTCATCGGCTGGTGCTAGAGATTTCGTGACGAAATGTGCACATCGAGCCCTTCATCTGGAGCACAGGACTGGTGTCGGGACGCGTGTGGAGGTAGGCGGTGGACGTCATCGAGCTGATGCACACCCTTCCAAACGCGCCCCAGCTGGCGTCCCCACCTCAGCCTGGCGTCGATGCTGCTCTCCGGGCACGACTAGCATCGCCGGCACGCTTGCCGGAGTTTTGCCATGCTGGAGGTCCGAGTCATCCGAACACTGTCCGTCGAGACGGACGCCGCTCTGGGCCACCTCAGCGCAGCCAGCGGGTTGGTTCAGGTGGGGCAGCGGCTGTTTGTCGTTGCCGATGACGAGCACACGCTGGCCGTCTTTGGCTTGTCGGGCGACCGCCCCGGCCGGCTGCACAGGCTCTTCGACGGCGAACTGCCTGACAAGCCCAAGGCCCGCAAGGCCGCCAAGCCCGACCTGGAGGCGCTGGCCCGCTTGCCGCCCTGGGCGGGCTGCCCGCAAGGTGCGCTGCTGGCCTTGGGTTCCGGGTCCCGGCCCCAACGCCAACGCGCGGCGCTGCTGGCGTGCAACGCGGCGGGTGAGCTCCATGGCGCTGTCCGTGAGATCGATCTCTCGCCCTTGTACGCACCGCTGCACGCGCGGCACGAGGGCCTGAACATCGAGGGCGCCTTTGTCGCGGCAGGCCGCTTCTGCCTGCTGCAGCGGGGCAACCAGGCCATCCCGGTCAACGTGCTGATCAGTTACGACTGGCCGGCGATCCAGGCCTGGCTGGACGGCGCTGGGCAGGCGCCCGAGCGGGTGTCGAGCACGCCGTACGAACTGGGTGACATCGACGGCGTGCCGCTGTGCTTCACCGATGGCGCGGCGCTGCCAGGTGGGGGCTGGGTGTTCTGCGCGGCGGCGGAGGCCACGGATGACAGCTATCTGGACGGCCCGTGCCGAGGGTCGGCCGTCGGGGTCGTGGCGGCGGATGGGCGCTTGGTCGGCATGTGGCCGCTGTCCTTGCGCTGCAAGGCCGAGGGCATCGCCGTGACCGTCGGGAAGGGCGCCCTGCAACTGTTGCTCGTGACCGACCCGGATGACCGCGCCACGCCGGCCTTGCTGCTGTCGGCGAGCCTGGGGCTGCCGGCCTAGGATGCGTGCCTGCCCGACTCAACTTCGCCAGCCATGTCCTTCAAGACCGCCACCGTCGCCGCCGCACTGATCGCTGCCACCGGCCTGGCCCAGGCGCAAGCCGCCGATGCGGCCGATCCCATCGCCACCCTGGTCAAGCACCTGGAGCTCGAGAAGTACAAGGCCACCATCAAGGGTCTGACCCAGTTCGGTGACCGTCGCCAGGGCACCGCGCGCAACCGGGCGGCGCTGGACTGGATCGAGGCGCAGCTCAAGAGTTACGGCTGCACCAACACCGAGCGCCTGCAATACCAGTTCACCGAACCTGCCAAGCGCACACCGGCCGCGCCGCGCGGCCCGCTGGCCGGTGGCCCGGCGGGGCAGGGCGGCAGCACGCTGTTCGGCAAGCGAGCGCCCATCGGCGTGAATACCGACCCGCTGGCCCAACCCGACGAGCGCCTGCGCAAGCTCAATGCCGAGCCGACGCCCGAGGGCACTTCGCTGCGCGAAAACGTCTACTGCACCAAGATCGGCACCACGCGGCCGGACGAGATGTACATCGTTGGCGCGCACATGGACGGCATCGGCTGGGGCGAAGCGGCCAACGACAACGGCTCAGGCACGGCGCTGGTCATGGAGCTGGCGCGCATCCTCAGCCTGCCCGGCGTGACGACGGATCGTTCCATCCGCTTCGTGCTGTGGAACAACGAGGAGACGGGCCTGAACGGCGCCTATGCCTATGTCGAGCAGCGCAAGGGCTTGCAGGGCATCGAGTCGCCCAAGGGCTCAGGGCTTTACCCGGAGCCGAAGTGGCTGGGCATGATCCAGCACGACATGATGATGTTCGACCACGGCATGCCCGTGCCCAAGCTGGACGCGGCGGGCAAGCCGGTGCTGGATGCCAAAGGCCAGCCGGTCTACGCGCCGCCGAAGGAGCAGCGTGCTGAGGCCGACGTGAACATCGAGTATCAGTCCACGTCCAAGCATGCGGACGGCGCGGCCAAGCTGGCCTGGCACTTCCGCGCTGCGAACGACAAGTACGCGACGAACTACCCGGCGGCCGTGGGCTTTCACATGACCAACACCGACTCCACACCCTTCATGGACGAGGTGCCGGCCATCTCGCTGCGCGAGAACGAGCGCGGCCAGCAGATCGGCGCAGGCTGGAACCCGCATTGGCATCAGCCGACCGACCTGTTCGTGAACTACTCGGACAAGGATTTCCTGCTCGGCCTCAACGCGGCGCAGACAACACTCGCAGCTGTCGCGCAACTTACAGGAGTGAAGGTCAAGCCCTGACCCTGTGATGTCCTGCCGCCCGCATTCGCGGGGATGTAGTTTTGTTGCATATGGATACAGTTGCGGTCATTGYGCGGTTGCGGAAACGTATTCACGTGCTGGCATAGATGTCGCAGGGCCAGGTGTAGTCAGCACCGGCGCCCCAAGCGCACGTAGGGAGGAGCGAGGTTGTCCGAATGGTTTCGGGCGACCGTTCTGGGTTCATCGATGGTGGACTCATCCTTCCCGATGTCGTGCCGACAAGCAGGTGCATGGCGCTCTTCGCAGCGCCATGCGGCCTTCCGGTGCGGTGTCTATCGACTGCTGCAACGTGGAATCAAATACTGCTCTCGCCCCGTTCTATACCGAGGCGTCCCATCCGGCGTCGGATGGGGCGCGCGAACCTGCCGTGCGCGACGCCGCCGATTTGCTGGTCGATGCATTGGCCGCGCTGGGCGTCGAATATGTGTTCGGCGTCCCGGGCGGCGCCATCGAACCGCTCTACAACGCCCTGGCGCGCAGCGCTCGCCGCGGTGGCCCACAGGCCGTCGTGGCCCGCAACGAACAAGGTGCGGCTTACATGGCCGACGGCTATGCCCGCGAGACCGGCCGCATCGGCGTCTGCATCGCCACCTCGGGGCCGGGTGCCACCAACCTCATCACC
>NZ_JBFUMO010000434.1:0-5075 GCF_054049355.1 Roseateles sp. P5_E11
ACAACCCTTCGGGAGAGGGTCTGCGCGGGCGCATGCCGTTGTTGCACGCCTTGCCCGGGCGAGAAGCCCGGGCTTCGGCGTGGCGTCTAGCCCTGCACCCGCGCARACCCTCTCGCACCGATCCCCGCAGTGCCAACAGGCCCTAGCCATGGCCTACACGCACACCCTCGGCGGCGAGCGCTACAGCTTCGCGGACCTGCGCACCCTGCTCGCCCGCGCCAGCCCGCGGCGCTCGGGGGACGAGCTGGCCGGCGTGGCCGCGGCGACGGCGCGCGAGCGGGTGGCTGCGCAGCAGGCGCTGGCCGACCTGCCGCTGACGACTTTCCTGAACGAAGCCGTCGTGCCCTACGAGAGCGACGAGGTCACGCGGCTGATCGTCGACACGCATGACGCGGCCGCCTTCGCGCCGATCTCGCATTTGACGGTGGGCGGTTTGCGCGACGCGCTGCTGGCCGATGCCGTCGACCCGGCGCAGATCGCCCCGGGCCTGACACCCGAGATGGCCGCCGCCGTCAGCAAGCTCTGCCGCGTGCAGGACCTGATGCTGATCGCGCGCCGCTGCGAGGTGGTGACGCAGTTCCGCAGCACCATTGGCCTGAGCGGCCGCCTGGCCACGCGGCTGCAGCCCAACCACCCGACCGACGACGAGGCCGGCATCGCCGCCAGCCTGCTCGACGGCCTGCTGATGGGCGCGGGCGACGCGGTCATCGGCATCAACCCCGCGACGGACAACCTGCCGCAGGTGATGCGCCTGTTGCAGATGCTGGACGCCGTCATCACCCACCACGAAATCCCGACGCAGAGCTGCGTGCTGACGCATGTGACGACGACGCTCGAGGCGATGGCGCGCGGCGCGCCGGTGGACCTGGTGTTCCAGTCCATCGCCGGCACCGAGGGCGCCAACCGCGGCTTCGGCATCACGCTGGCGTTGCTGGAAGAAGCCCGGCAGGCGGCGCTGGCGCTCAAGCGCGGCGGCCGTCACGTGATGTACTTCGAGACCGGCCAGGGCAGCGCGCTGTCCAGCGGCGCCCACCATGGTTGCGACCAGCAGACGCTGGAGTGCCGCGCCTACGCCGTCGCGCGGCGCTTCGAGCCGCTGCTGGTCAACAGCGTGGTCGGCTTCATCGGCCCGGAGTATCTGTTCGACGGCAAGCAGATCCTGCGCGCCGGCCTGGAAGACCACTGCTGCGGCAAGCTGCTGGGCCTGCCCATGGGCGTCGACGTCTGCTTCACCAATCATGCCGAGGCCGATGTCGATGATGTCGACAGCCTGCTCACGCTGCTGTGCGCTGCTGGCTGCAACTACATCATGGGCGTGCCGGGTTCGGACGACATCATGCTGGGCTACCAGAGCACGAGCTTTCATGATGCGCTGGCGATGCGCCGCCTGCTGGGCCTGCGCCCGGCGCCGGAGTTCGAGGCCTGGTTGCAGCGCATGGGCATCTTCGAGGCCGGTGACGTGCCGCGGCTGGCGGCTGGGCTGCCAGCGCGTTTTGCGGCCTTGCTGGAGCAGACGTGAGCGCCGTGCCGGGCCGCCCCAAGCAAGCTCGCTCCCGCTTGGCGGGACAGGCCGAAGGCCGAAGGGTGCACCAGTGAGCGTCATTGAGCAACCCTGGGCCCGCCTGCGCCGCTACACGGCCGCGCGCATCGGCCTGGGCCGCGCCGGCATCAGCGTGCCGACCACGGCCCACCTCGCCTTTCAGCAGGCGCATGCCGAGGCGCGCGATGCGGTGCATGCGCCGCTGGACGCTCAGGCGCTGCTGGCCGGGCTGCGCGCTTTGGGCGAGGCGCCGCTGCGCGTGCAAAGCCGCGCGATGGACCGGGCGAGCTATCTGCAGCGGCCCGACCTCGGCCGGCGGCTCGATGAGAACGATGTCCAGATGCTGCAGGATTTGAACGCACCGGCAAGCGACCTCGCCTTCGTGCTGGCGGACGGCTTGTCGGCGCTGGCCCTGCAGCGCCAGGCCCCGCCGCTCTTCACGGCACTGCGCGAGCAGCTGTTGGGGGAAGGTAACTGGACCTGGGCGCCGCCGGTCGTCGCGACGCAGGCTCGCGTGGCTCTTGGTGACGAGATCGGCGCGCTACTGAACGCGCGCTGTGTCGTGGTGCTGATCGGCGAGCGGCCGGGGCTGTCCGCGCCGGACAGCCTGGGCGTTTATTTCAGCTGGGCACCGCACCTCGGGCTGGCGGATGCCGAGCGCAACTGCATCTCCAACGTGCGCCCCGAAGGATTGCCACCGCCAGCGGCCGCGGCCAAGCTGCACGCGCTGCTACGCCTTGCGCGATCACGGCAAGTGAGCGGTATTGGGCTCAAGGATGAAGAGGATGAACGCGGCCTGCCGCACGCGGCGACGGCGGCACCGCTGATGCGCCTGTTGGGCGGTTAGCGACCCGGCCTGGGCGTCATCGTGTCGATGCCCGCGCCGGGGTCTTCCTCACCAGCCACGGAATCATCGAAAGCGCCGTTCTTCACGTCGCGTGCGGGCCGCTGCTTGGCGGTGGGTCGTTCGATGTCGACAGGTGCCGGGGCGGCAGCGACGGGCTCCGGCGGAATGGGAGGTGTGCGGGTCGGGTCAGGCATGGGGGCCTCCGGAGCTCAATGAAAAAGGGGCRGTAGTGCCGCCCCTTCGATCAGCAAGCGGCAAGGGCTTGCTTACATCCACCAGGTCGAGCCGTAGTAGTCATAGACCTTGCGGCCGTACTCGTCGTTGTAGGTGGGCGTTTCGTCGCTGGGGTAGCGCGGTGCGCGCTCCAGCTGCGCCTTGTCGACGTTGACGACATAGCCGTCCTTGCTGGTGTCGTACTTCAGCTGATCCCAGGGCAGGGGGTAGCGGTCGGTGCCCATGCCAAGGAAGCCGCCAAACTCCAGCGCCGCGTAGCGCACCTGGCCGGACTTCTTGTCGATGACAAGGTCGTCGATGGAGCCGAGCTTGTCGCCGCTGGGGCTGTAGACCTTGGTACCTTCGACCTTGGAGGAAGAAATGGTGGGAGTGACGCTGGCCATGATGGAACTCCTGGAAAGTTGAACACGGGTCACGGGGCAGGCTTTAACCCGCTCCGCCAGGTGCTGTGCACCATGTGTTGAATATGCTTGTTATGGCGGGGCCTGACAGTCGGGCTAGGCGCCCAGCCCGTGTAGGAACCGGCCGACCGGCGGCGTCCACACAGATCTGCCCTGAGCGGGACCCATGCCTGGCGTCACTCGGCCGCGATGGCCTCGATCTCCAGCAGCCAGTCGCTGTCGTAGATGCCGGCGATCAGCACCGTCAGCGCCGGGCTGCGCGTGCCCAGCACTTCGCGGCGGATGGCGGAGTTCTCCAGGGCGTGTTTGCGGTCGCCGAGATAGGTCGTGACCTTGACCAGGTGGTCCAGCGTCATGCCGGCCGCGCGCAGCTGGGCGTCGATGTGGGCCCAGACGAGGCGGCATTGCGCGGCGAAGTCCTTGGGCACGGCGCCCGCCTTGTCGACAGGGATCTGGCCGCTGATGAAGAGCAGGCGCGACGGCGCCCGCAGTTCCAGGGCCTGGGCATAGCCGCCCGACGGGGCGGGCGCTTCAGCGGCATTGATGGCGCGGGTCTTGGCCATGGCGGCTCCTGCGGTGGTGGTCGTTGTCGCCAGGCCCAGGGCCAGCGTGCGGCGGGTGATATTCATGGCTTGCTCCCGGGGCAGGCCGGCGGCCAGGAGGGGTCGGCGCCGGCTTGCAGGTCGATGACGAAGAACTCGCCCGAGCGCTTGCCGTCGGCCTGGGCAAACAGCAGCCGGTCGGCCTTGGGCGACAGCAGCGGGCCGACCTGGAAGACATCATCGCGCGCCGGCACCCCGCCCAGGGGCCGCCAGCCGTCGCCGCTGCGCGCGAAGCGGTAGAGATGGGAGCGGCCCTCGCGGTCGGACACGACGACGGCCTGGCTGCCATCGCGCGACAGCTCCACCTCGTAGTCGTTGCTCGGCGTGTTCAGCGGCGCTCCCAGGTTGGCGACACGCCAGCCGCCGTCGGCCTGGGGCGTGGCCACGTAGACGTCATTGCCGCCCAGGCCGCCAGGCCGCTCGGAGCCGAAGAAGAGGCGGCCATCGGGCAGGCGGCGCGGCAGCAGCTCGGACTGCGCCGAGTTGATGGGTTCGGGCAGGCGGCGGGGCGCGCCCCAGCCGCCGCGGCCGTCGCTGTCGGCGACCCAGATGTCCAGGTCGTCGCCCTGCTTGCCCGGGAAGGGCCGGTTGGACACGAACCAGAGCTGGCGGCCGTCGGCCGTGATGAAGGGGTCGGCCTCGCTGGCAGGCAGCGGCGCCGCGATGCCCAGGGGCACGGCCTCGCTCCAGCCCCGCGGGCCGCAGCTCGACTGCATGAGGCGGTAGGCCGAGAACTGCGGGTTGGCGCGCATGAAGATCATCGTGCGGCCGTCGGGGGCGAAGCTCGGCGAGGACTCGTACTGGTCGGTCGAGACGCGCTCGGGCGTCCATCGCGAGGGGGCGCTTGCGGCGGTGGCGGCAATGGCGAGGGCCAGCAGGACCTTCATGGCGGTCTTTCGATGTCAGGTCGGTGGCAGTGTTGCGCCCACAAGCCCGGCCTGACCTTTCGCATCGCGGATTCCGGGGACGAGGGCCTGCTAACACTACGGCAATGGGTCGCGTTGAGGCCAGAAAGGCCGCGAGCAAGGCGCAAAGCGGAGCCGGGTTGGCCACCCGGCGAGCACTTGCAACGCCGCGCGCGGCCTTTCTGGCCTCAACCCTTCGGGAAGGCCCGTCGCCAGGGGCCACTCGGCGTTGCACCGCTTGCCCGCACATCAGTGCGGGCGGCGTGCTGCGCCTTGATTGGCTCCTGGCAGCGAGCCTTCGCGACCCATTGCCGTAGCGTTAACAGGCCCTGGTCGGCGCAGACCTACAACCGGACGGTCCGGCCGCCGACGGCGCGGCCGCAGCGGGTCGCCCATAGTGTCGGGGTCACATTGGCCCGATTCCGAAATGCCGCCCCGACAGAGATTTCAGCAATTGACCGCGGCCGTCTTGGTCGCCGTGGCTGGCCTRACCGCCTGCCGCAAGGAAGTGCCGCCACCGCCCAAACCCGATGAGGTGCCCAGGCC
>NZ_JBFUMO010000435.1:0-5061 GCF_054049355.1 Roseateles sp. P5_E11
GCTCGGGAGACCGGCGTGACGACCGCGCTGATCCACAACCACTACCCCAAGGTGGCGGAAGACATCCGCACAGCCCAGGGGAAGGAAAGTCGTACCCAGCGGGACGCCAAGAACGAATTGCTCAAGGACGAGCGGCGCAAGAGCCGCGAACTCCGAAGCGAATTGGAAACACTGCGCGCCGACGTCGCACGGCTAGCCTCGATCAACGAAGTGCTGTTGGACGAGAACGCCACTCTCAAGGCTCGCCTGAACAGCAAGGGCAAGGTCGTCGGTCTGGCAAAGGCATCCTGAGCGTGCCTATTCCAGTGGACGTCAGCATCCAGTCCAGCGCTACGAGCGCGTGATCCAGTCTTCATGAGCACCGGCGGCTACCAGCGCGTGCGAAAGATCGGCATGTCAGCTTCGCAGCGGCTGCTGCGTTCACGGCCGGCGTCGATGCGGCAGGTATGTGCCCAAAGCCGAAATTGATCGCGTGGCAGCAGGAGGCTGGTTGCCGTCACTAGGTTCTGGCTGGGCAACGACTGCTCGCGCCGTTACCGGCCATTGGGCCCGTCGAGGGTCGAGTGACCACTCCGCCTCTTAGATCGGCGACGCCTCGGGCCTGTCGCGTTCGACGAGCGCCAAATATTCCGACCAAGTGCCGCCAGCCAAAGGCTTCATCATTACGCGGAGCATGTTTGTCTGCACGCCGTACTCAACAGGACCGCGCTCGCGCAACTGCAAGTAGCCGCAGCGCTCCCAGAACCGCTCCGCACGCTCATTACCTATCACGACACCGAGGCGCAGCCATTGCTGGCCTTCAACCTCATGCATCCACTTCTCCAGGGCCGCGTAGCTAAACGCGCCTCCACCATCACGCATAAGAAACAGCCCGATGTGACCGACGCCCCTCGCGATGAAATCGGTAACGATCGAGGCCATGCCCCATATCGACTCGGCAGCATCGAAGAACCCAATGATGCACATCCGCCTATAGGGCATCTCAGCCGGGGGGAGGTCGGCGAATTCTCTGGCTGCTTCGTCGACAGCAACATCCTGGCCGCTTACAAGTCGGAAATAGTCTTGCCTCGCCTCGAACAGCGCCTGTAGGGCCGGAACGTCAGCGGCGACAAGCTCCCGAGCATGCCAGCCTGAATCGGTTTCGAACAAGCTGTCTTTCATACGCGCCGCCTCGCGCTGACTTGACACGTTGTGCCGGCGGAGCCCCGAGTAAAGGAAAGTCATGGTGCCAATGGTTGATACCTTGTCGACGCCGGAATTTCAGGCGCGGGTCACGCCCAGCTGAAAGCCCGACGCTCGGGCGCCCGCTCCGGGATCAGGTTGTCCAACGCTTGTGTCAAATAGAGCATGCAGGCCATCCGCCCCGCGTTGGGTGCGACCCAGATGCTGCTGCCGCGGCGCGAATACACCGGCCGAAACACGGCATGCGGACCATTGACGCCGTCGATGGGCGTGAGCGCGTCGTCGAGCTTGAGCCGGGCGACATCGGCGTCGGGACAGGCGCTGGCGATCATGCGCGAGAACACCGGAAGGTGCACGTTGTCCCGTTCGGCGACGTACAGGCGCAGGTCTGCGCCAGGCGGGAGTGCTGCGAGGTCGTCCAGCGCATAGCCGGGCTCGTCAAGGAACATGCGCCAGCCGTCGGTGAAGAAGCGCGAACCGGTGCGCTGGCATTCCTGCATGCAATGCGCCAGTTGCTGGCTGAAAACGGAGCCGTCTTCCAGCGCCGCGGCTTCGGCGGCGGACAGTTGCTCGTCCCTGAATTGCTCCATCAGTACCGACACCGGCAGTTTGCATAGCAGCCACATCAGATGACGATGCAGCCGCGGCGCGTGGGCCACCATCTTCAGCGACTGGCGCACATCGGATTTCAGCTGCGCGATCTCCGCCTTGCCGATGAACTTCTGCGGCAACATCGCGCCCAGCAGGCCGGCGCGGCGGATGCGCTGCGGCACCCGCGCGATCAGGGCCAGCTGGGGCAGCGTGCCCCAGCTGAAACCCACCATGTCGAACTTGTGGATGTCCAGGATATCCAGCAGCTCGACGAGTTCGGCGCTCAGCTGGTCGATGGTCTTGAGCCCGTCGGCCAGGTAGACGCCGCCCAGCAGGCAGGGGGCGATCGCACGGATGCCGCGCCTCACGAAGTAGGCGTGGTAATGCGCGAAGAAGAAGCCCGACACCGAGAGCCCGTGCAGGCACAGCAGCGGCGTGCCGTTCGGGTCACCCATCTCGAAGTAGGCGATGGCGCTGTCCGACCGAGGCAACGCCACGATGCGCTGACGGGCGTAGTCGTCGATCAGTTCACGGCCGCGGGCGCGCTTGCGCAGTGCATGCAGTTGCTGCTCGTGTGATGGCGTGGAATCGGATGAAAGGTGATCGGTGGACATGTTGGAAGATTCCTCCGCCGTGCTCAGCGAGCGTCGACTGTGAAGGCCATTGGCGCCGAGTGGATTTCGCCCGACGGTGGACGGGTTTTGAATGAAACGGTTGCGCCGTGCGGGCTTCCCTCGTTTCGCGTTTGGAAGATTTCAGGCCGAGTCGGCCACGCGGACGGCAGCGCTCAAAGGGCAATCAGCACTTTGGTGGGTGCCCCGGCTTCGACCATCTCGTGAGCACGCGCAATGTCGTTCAGCGCGAACACGGTTGTGGGTGGATGCAGGAGGTCGCAGCGGGTCAGCAAGGCTTCGATGCTTCGCAGCGTCTCCTTGCGAACACCATCGGGGAGCAGGTAAACGATGAAGAAATAGAGGCGAGCAAAGTTGGCGATCAAAGGGCGAAAGGCGACGCCGATGTTGGCGCCGCTCGACCCGTAGACCACGACCTGGCCGCCAAAGCGCAGCAGTTCTCCCCAGTGACGTGCGTTGGTGGCGGCGTCGACCTCGATGATGGCGTCGACACCCCTGCCGCGCGTGATCTCGCGCACGCCCGCGGCCAGGTCATCGCTCTTGTAGTTCAAGGTCCACTCGGCCCCCAGAGACAGGGCGCGGGCGGCCTTCTCTTCGCTACTGACCACGGCAATCACTCGCGCGCCAGACCGCGCAGCGAGCTGCGTCGCATACGCGCCGACCGCACCCGTGGCACCGAAGACGAGGACCGTCTTGTTGAGCAATGGTCCCAGCGCATCGATCGCGTGCACCGCTGTCATCAGCGGGATACCGATGGACGCTCCGACTTCAGTTGGAACCCCGTCTGGCAGAGGTGCGGCGAGACTGGCGGGCAGCGCGATGTATTCGCTCGCAGTTCCATGCGCACGCAGCCATTGAGCGTTGTGCAGCCATACCTGTTGCCCGATCAAGCCATGCGAGACGCCCTCGCCGACGGCCTGGACACGGCCGGCTCCGTCGCTGTGCGGGATGACCAGGCCATGCTCCATGGCTGAGCTGCCGACGCCCGAGCGGCCTTTGACGTCGGAAGGATTGACGCCGGAGTGGCTGACCCGCACAAGCACTTCACCAGCGGCAGGCGAAGGTGTGGGAAGGTCGGTAACTTGCAGCACCTCGGCTGCATTGCCCTTGGCGGTGTAGATGGCGGCTTTCATGTTTTGAATCCATTCCTTGCACTCACAGCGGGAGCCGTCATCGAAATGGACAGTTTCTCCATGGCTCTCGGCGGGAGCCCAATGTCGCGTCCGCTGGCGTCGGGGTCATTTCGCGCTGCGGCGCTGAGGTTTCAGTTGAAACGCGCTCAGGGCCACGGACGTGCCTGACGTCGGCATTCGACATTGCTTGCGGCGCTTCGACCCGCTCTCGGTGTGCGCATGGGACGCCCGAAGCGCATCCGGTACGAACAGGAGCTCCATGTCCGACATGGCCGGCGCCGCACGGTTAGACCCATTCAGCCGTGCCAMCAGAACGCAGACACTCGCCAAAGTACAGATCACGTGTCGTCCTACACAACGGGTGACTCGCGTAAACGATGCTTCGCCGCTGAAACGAACTTCAACACCGACCGTTGCGAAGCAACAGTCCCGCTTTTGATCGATGTCTAAGCCCCTTGACCACATCCCGCTGACATTCAGTCTGTCGCGCGAAACCTCGACGGCAGAGTGGAAGGACGCGGTCATTGATCGATACCGCCGCATTCTGAACAGAGCGGTTCAGACCGCAATCATCACGGTGGACTCGGCTGGCTTCGTCACAGGCTGGAGCGAAGGTGCTCGAGCGATGCTTGGTTGGACGGAGCCAGAGATGCTGGGCCAGTCGCTTGCGCGTGTATTCCCGTCGGAAGAAGGCGGCAGGTCGGCGTGGGACACAGAGGTCGCCGAGGCTCGACGTAGCGGATCTGCGGGTGCCGAAGGTTGGCGCCTGCGCAAGGATGGCCAGCTGATCTGGGCCATCGGCGAAACCAGCTGGCTGTATGAAGGTGACCCCGACGCGGGCTTCGTCAAGATCCTGAGGGATCGGACAGAGCGGCGACGAGACGAACTGCAGCTGGCGGACCAGAAACGGGCCCTCGAGTTGCTGAACCGGACGGGGGCCAGTCTCGCGCGCGAAACGAACCTGCAGACGCTCGTCCAAACGGTCACGGACGCCGGTGTCGAACTGACGGGCGCAGAGTTTGGCGCCTTCTTCTACAACCAGGTCAACGACGCTGGCGAAAGCTACATGCTCTACAGCCTCTCCGGCGTGCCTGCAGAGGCATTCTCCAAGTTCGCGATGCCGCGCAATACGGCCATCTTTGCGCCGACCTTCGAGGGCTCCGGCATCGTGCGCTCCGATGACATCACACTCGACCCGAGGTATGGCCACAACGAACCATTCCACGGCATGCCGGCCGGCCATTTGCCGGTCAAAAGTTACTTGGCGGTGCCGGTCATCTCTCGATCAGGCGCGGTGATCGGTGGCCTCTTCTTCGGGCATTCCCGGCCAGGAATGTTCACCGAGGAATCCGAACGAAGCATGAGTGGCCTCGCCGGAGAAACCGCCGTAGCCATCGACAACGTGCGACTCAATGAAGAAACGCAGCGCGAGGTGGCCGAGCGCCGGCGAGCAGAAACAGCGTTGCGAGACCTGAACGCGCATTTGGAAGAACAAGTTCGCTGCAGGACCGAGGAGTTGGTTC
>NZ_JBFUMO010000436.1:0-5060 GCF_054049355.1 Roseateles sp. P5_E11
GTCCATGATGAACTGGATGCTGGTGGACTCCAATGGTTCCAGGAATCCAGCGGATAGGCCGATGGCCACCACGTTCTTGGTCCACGCCAGCCTGCGGCGGCCGGTTGTGAAGCGCTGCGGCCTTGGATCGTCCAGCGGCTTGCCGTCCAGGTTCGCCAGCAAGGTCTGCGCTGCCTCATCGTCGCTGAGATGGCTGCTGCAGTAGACCAGCCCGTTGCCGGTGCGGTGCTGCAGCGGGATGCGCCACTGCCAGCCCGCCGAGCGAGCGGTCGAGGTGGTGTAGGGCGTCATCGGGTCGGTGCGTTCGCATGGAACGGCCAACGCCCGGTCGCAAGGCAGCCAGTGGCTCCAGTCCTCGTAAGGTGATTKCATCGCGCCRYCGATSAGCAGCGCGCGGAAGCCCGAGCAGTCGATGAAGAGATCGCCTTCAACGCAGCGGCCATCGCTCAGATGCAGGGCCTCGGCGAAGCCGCTCTGCTCCGAGGTCTTCACGCTGACGATGGTGCCGACTATCCGTTGGGCGCCATGGCGAACCGCATGGTCGCGCAGGTAGCGGCCATAGAGCGCCGCGTCGAAGTGGTAGGCGTAGTCGAATGCATTCGCGGGTGAAGGTTCCCCCGGCTGCGGCGGGGTGAATCGCAGCGCACGCGCCATGACCGTGGCGGTGGACCAGTCCTCGTAGGACTCAATGCCAGGATCCCGCTCGCGCAGGCGCAGCCAGTAAGACCACAGTGGCCTGTTGTGGATGGCCGGACCGAAGCCACCAAAGCCGTGGAAGAAGCGGGCACCCAGCCGCCCCCAGTCCTTGAACTCGATGCCCAGCTTGAAGCTCGCCTGCGTGGCGCGGACGAAGTCAGCCTCATCGATGCCCAGCAACTGGTTGTAGTAGCGAATGGTCGGCAGCGTGGCTTCACCCACGCCCACCGTTCCGATCTGGTCCGACTCGACCAGCAGGACCTCGCAATGGTCAGGGGCGCCCGGCCTGCAGAGCATGCGCGCCAGGGGTGCTGCGGTAATCCACCCCGCGCTGCCGCCGCCGACGATGACCACGCGACGCAGAGACCGACTTCGCATAACAAGAACCTTCCAGCTTTCAAGGATTGGTCAGCGTGGCGTTTCCACTAATGCGCATTGGTCTGACCAGTAAGATGATATCTCGGTATATCTGTATTCCACAATGCGGAGTGGCCGTGAGGTGCGGAGCAACACCTGCGGAGAAACCACTCGGCTCATCAGAGAACGAGGAGACACATCGTGACGAAGAAATGGGTTCCGCACGGGCGCAAGCTGACGCTGTTGGCGRCGTGCGCTTTGTTGACCGCCTGTGGCGGTGGTGGCGAGGGCGGGGGCGCGAACTCGGGGGGGCGCTTTCAGACCATCGATTTCAAATATCCCGGCGGTGCCATGCTGCTGGATGGGCCGGTGGCACTTTCGGCCGTGGCGACCTCCGGTCTGCCAGTGACCTTCGAGTCCACCACGCCGGACATCTGCACCGCTTCGGGCAGCCAGCTGACGCTGGTGAAGGTAGGCGAGTGCCGCGTCGTGGCCAGCCAGAGTGGCGGTGCGAGCAGCGACGGCGTGCAATGGGCCGCCGCCGATAACGTCAGCCAGCTGTTCAAGGTCCTCAAGAAGACCCAGCAGATCACGTTCGCGCCGCCTGACTACGTGCTGAGCGCGAACAGCACTTCCGTCGCTCTGAGCGCGACGTCGCCTTCCGGCCTGCCGATCAGCTTCAAGACCACCACGCCGGCCACTTGCACCATCGAAGGCAGCAACCTCAAGCTGCTGGGCAAGGGCACCTGCGCGGTCACCGCCATGGCGCCGAGCAACGAGAACTGGGCCGAGCAGTCGGTGGATCGTTTCGTTGCCGTCGACCCGCTGCTGATCGCCGACGGCTTCGAGCCCAGCGGCGCGGGGCGCGGTACGTCCACGACCATGAGCACGAAGCAGGGCGGCAATGTGGCTGTCAATCCCTGGGGCAGCCCGTTGAACGCTGGCTGGGAATCATGTGACGGCAACGCAGGTGGCGACTGGTGCTATCGCGATATCTCGGCGGACGGCTCGATGCTGACTTCGGCCTTGCACTATCCGGAGAGCAATTGGACGCCTGGCGGGTGGCAATACGGCTTCAATCGCATTGACATCTTTGCGCCGGGCCTGAGTGGCTTCAACGGTGCGGGCGATACGACCGGCGGCGTGCAGGTGACCACAGAAACGGCCCTGGGCTTCACGCTGGGCATCAACAGCGGGCTCTACGCGGCGAACAGGCCGGTCGTGCTTCATCTGAACCTGGGCAAGCAAAACAACGGCTGCAACGTCGAGTTGAGCACCTTGCTGTGGCCCATGAACGGCCTGACGAGCTACGCCGTCCCGCTGGGCAATTTCGCCGTCACCAACGCCTGTGGCCTTGCCGGAGTGACTGCGGCATCCCTGGATGGCGACATCCGGACCCTGCCCAATCCGGTCACCGCCGATGGGCTGGCCGCATTCCAGGCTGCGATGGCCAAGATTGTTGACGCACGCACTTCGGCGATGACGCTGATGAAGTCGTCCAACGTTGTTCAGGTTCGCTTCCGCCTGATGGATGTGAATGACAGTCAAAAGACCAATGGTGTCTACGCGTCGGATCTGACGATCAAGGGCGCCATCACGATCCAGTAATCGCGGCTGGCGCTTCGCGCCGCCGGTACCCCGATTCAGCACCGCCACGGGCGGCCTGCCGGTTCGGGTGCATCAAATTTGAAGGAAAACGGAGACATCCATGAGCGAACATTTCCGACCCACGGCCATCCACCGTGGCGTCATTCAATTGGCGCTTCTGAGCACCGGCGGCGCCGTGCTGGCACAAACGCAACCGGCGACGGACAAGACCCCGACCACGCTCGAGACCGTGGTGGTCAAGGGACAGCGCGCCGCGCTGCAGAGCGCGCAGAAGATCAAGCAGAACGCCGAGGAGGTGGTCGACTCGGTGGTGGCCGAAGAGGCGGGCAAGCTGCCCGACAAGTCCATCACCGAAGTGCTACAGCGCATCGTCGGCGTGACCGTCGAGCGCCTGCGTTCGACCAACAACGACCCCAAGCACTTCTCCGAAGGAAGCGACGACCGCATCAACGTGCGCGGCCTGTCCTGGGGCTCGTCCACGCTTAATGGCCGCGAGATCTTCTCTGCTGGCTGGCCCGGCCGTGACCTGAGCTGGAGCGCCGTGCCCTCGGAGCTGATGGCAGGCGTGGATGTGTACAAGAATCCGTCGGCGGAGAGGATCGAAGGCGGCGTTGCTGGCCAGGTGGATCTGCGCACCTGGCTGCCGTTCGACTTCAACGGCACGAAGAGGATGGTTTCCTTCGGCGGCAACTACGAGCAGCGGACGAAGAAAGCGTCGCCTGCGCTGTCGGGCCTGTATTCCACGCGATGGGATGCCGACTCGGGCCGTTGGGGTGTGCTGGTCGATCTGGCCTTGAACCACTCGAGCTACGAGTCGCAGAACCTGCAGGTCCAGCCCTATTTCCCGCGTACCGACGTGGTGCCGGGCCAGACGGTGTGGGTGCCTACCGGCGCCAACTGGGGCCAGAACCTCGGCACCAGCGACCGCAAAGGCTTCTACGGCGCCCTGCAGTGGAAGAAGAACGAGATGCAGTCGTCGCTGACGGCTTTCGTGTCGAAGTCGCTGGAGGAGAACACCGGCTCGAACATCTACCCGAGCTTCGGCGACCCCAATTTCAACGCGTCACCGTACAACGTGCTGGTGGAGAGACCGGTGGTCGATGATCGTGGCGTTGTGGTGTCGGGCCACTACAGCTATCCGCTGCGGCTGCCCAGGAATGCCGACGGCACCGTCTCGAATTGGAGCCGTGGCGGCAAGGGTGCGAATCAGTTCGCCGATGGCGGCATCAGCATGGGCACCAGCCGGGCCTTCAACCAGCACCGGACCAGCACCAGCGAACTGGCCTGGAACTTCCAGTGGAACGTCAATGAGCGCTTTGCGCTGCAGAACGACCTGCAGTGGGTGAAGTCCTCCTTCCGCACCCGCGGCGAGGAAGTGCAGACGGCCACCTTCGCGCCGAGCATGGACATCACGACCTCCGGCAGCAACCCGGTGCTGCTCGGCTTCGACGACAAGACGCGCACCTTCCTCGCCGATCCGGCCAACTACTACTGGTTGTCGGTGATGCCCGGACGGCTGAAGGGTGACGCCAACCTCTATGCCTGGAAGGTCGACGGCAAGCTCGTCTTCGACCATGACGTGCTGCGTGACCTGCGGGTCGGCTTCCGCACAACCTACCGCACCTCGGTGCGCGAACAGGCGGTCTATGCCGGCGATACGAGCAGCGTGGGCTGGAAGTCGATCGCTGAGCCCTGGGTCGTACGCCAGACCGGCACGGCCGGCCAGTTGCCCGGCGCGAACGACGACCAGAGTTGGCAGTCGCGTGCCAACTTCGCCTACCTGAGCGATCCCCGTTACGCGGCCGCCGCGCCGGTGGAGGTGTTCAACTACAAGAACTTCGGAGGCAACAACCCGCCGAGTGTTGTGTTCCCGACCTACGGCGGCATCAAGGACTACAACACGTATTCCAAGCTGATCGGCGATGTCCGCTACAACCAATGTCTCGATTCCCAGGCCTGGGCGAGGGCGGAGAACGCGAAGAATCCGACGGGCACGCAGATCAACGTTCCCACCTGCGATGCGTCCACCTACATCTGGGACACGACGCTTCGCTACGGCCTGAATCCGAACATGATCAGCAACGTCTCCGAGCGCACGCATGCCGTCTACGGCACCCTTCGCTTCGGCTTCGACGACTGGAAGGTGCCGGTGGAAGGCAACATCGGCATGCGCGTGGTCTACACAGGTCGCGCCTCGCATGGCTTTACCAACTTCAACCCGACGTACACCGACCGCACGCCGCCCGACGCACCGCGCTTCGATTCGGTCAATGACCCTCTCGATGTGAGCACCAGCCATGTTGACGTGCTGCCCTCGCTGAACCTTAAGTTCAACCTGAGCGGTGACAACAAACTCCTGGGTCGAGTCGGCATGGCCAGGAGCGTGTACCGCCCAGGCT
>NZ_JBFUMO010000437.1:0-5059 GCF_054049355.1 Roseateles sp. P5_E11
GCGGTCGGCCGTCGGGTAGGAGGTGTAGCGCGGGCCGGCCACGTCGTGGCGCCTGATGTTGGCGTCAAGGAGGTCGGGGTCCAGCGGTCTTTCGGTCACAGCAGCCATGCGGCAACTGTGCCGATACCGCGGCTCGCCGGCCTTGATCCAGGTCAAGCGCGCAGTGCCGGCCCGGTCCAAGAATGCCAACCCATGAGTCTTCCCTGCCCCACCGCCGCGCTCGAGCCGCTCAAGGTCGCCTGCGCCAGCTGCAATCTGCGCGAGCTCTGCCTGCCTGTGGGCTTGCGGGCCGCCGACCTGACCCGCCTGGATGGCCTCGTCGCGATGCGACGCAGCGTGCCGCGCGGCGGGTATCTGTTTCGCAACGGCGAGAGCTTTGAAGCGTTGTACGCCGTGCGCACCGGCTTCTTCAAGACCCGCGTCGGCAGCGAGGATGGCCGCGACCAGGTCACCGGCTTCCAGATGGCCGGCGAGCTGCTCGGCCTGGACGGCATCAGCAGCGACCGTCACCACTGCGACGCCGTCGCGCTGGAGGACTCGTCCGTCTGCGTCATCCACTATTCCCAGCTGGAGGAGCTGTCACGCGAATTCAGCGTGCTGCAGCACTCCTTTCACAAGATCATGAGCCGGGAGATCGTGCGCGACCACGGCGTCATGCTGCTGCTCGGCAATATGCGGGCCGAGGAGCGCCTGGCGGCCTTCCTGCTGAACCTGACCCAGCGCCTGCAGGCACGCGGCTTCTCGGCATCCAGCCTCGTGCTGCGCATGACGCGCGAAGAGATCGGCAGCTACCTCGGCCTGAAACTGGAAACCGTCAGCCGCACCTTCTCCAAATTCCAGGAGGACGGGCTGCTGGAGGTCAAGCAGCGCCAGCTGCGCATCCTCGACCAGGCCGGGCTTCAGGTCTTGGTGAACAACAGCCGCTGCTGAAGCCAGACGAAAAAAGGCCCTGCGGGGGCGCGCAGGGCCTCGAGATCGAGGAAACGGCGGTCAGCCGACCTTGATCTCGTTGCGCACTTCCTTCACGCCGGGCACGGCCTGAACCAGCTTGATGGCCTTCTGGGCCAGGTCGGCGCTGGGTGCCGCGCCCTTGAGCACGACCACGCCAGCAGCGCTGCTGCTCACGGTCAGCGGCAGGGCTGCCAGATCCTTGTCCTGCTGCAATACGGCCTGGGCCTGGCTGGCAATCGTCGTGTCGCCGGCGGTTTGCGCCTGAGCAACCTGTTCGGCCGGGGCCGGCGTCGCCGGTGCTTGGTCAGCGGCAAAGGTTGCAGTGGCRCTACCAGCCATCAAGGCGGCAGACAGCAGTCGGGCGAAGGTGGATGTTTGTCGCATGCAGATCTCCTGAGGATGCGTGAATCGAAAGCGATACCGGGGGGCACCACGAACAGGTTCAGCGCAAGGCCCGTGCCAGTTTCAAATTTCCTCAGCAGATCAACGACTTAGGACAAAACCCGGCGCGACGGGGCCCCTCAGCAACGACAAGCACGGGCCTTTTTGTCGCCGGGCGGCGACGCCGCATGGCGATGCCGGCCTAAGTGCTTGATTCATCTGACGGTTTTCTGTCGCCCGAATCCGACGCGGCAGCTAGGGGGTCGGCGCGAAAGAGCTGCGGATCCAGCCCGTGCTTCTGCATCAGGCGATAAAACTCGGTGCGGTTGCGGTCGGCCAGGCGCGCGGCCTCGGCCACATGGCCCGAGGTCAGCTTCAGCAATTGATTGAGGTAGTCGCGCTCGAAGCGCTGCTTGGCATGCTGGTAGCTCAGCACCTCCAGCGACGGCGTCTGCAGCGCGCGCTGCACCTGGGTCAGCGACACCAGCGGCGCCATGGCCAGCACGCAGACCTGTTCGACGACGTTGTAGAGCTGGCGCGCATTACCCGGCCAGGGCGCGGTCACCAACGCCTCCAGCGCATCCGGCGCAAAACCCTTGACCGGCCGGCGGTGCCGCTCGGCCAAGGTCTGCAGGAAGTGCTGGGCCAGCAGCGCGATGTCCTCGCGCCGCTCCGACAGCGGGGGCAGGCGCAGCTGCACGACATTGAGCCGGTAATAGAGGTCGGGGCGGAACTGGCCCTCGGCCATGGCGAGCTCCAGGTCACGGTGGGTGGCGGACAGCACACGCACGTCCACCGCCACCGCCTCGTTGCTGCCCACCGGCCGCACGACACGTTCCTGCAGCACGCGCAACAACTTCACCTGCAAGGCCAGCGGCATGTCGCCGATCTCGTCCAGAAAGACCGTGCCGCTCTGCGCCGCAGGGATCAGCCCCTGGCGCTGTGCCTGCGCGCCGGTGAAGGCGCCCTTCACATGGCCGAACAGCTCGGATTCCAGCAGCGCCTCGGGGATGGCGGCACAGTTCACCGCGATGAAGGGCTTCGCTGCGCGCGGGCTGGCGCGGTGGATGGCGCGCGCCAGCAGCTCCTTGCCGGTGCCGCTGTCGCCCGAGATCAGCACGCTCGCGTCGGTCGCTGCCACCAGCCGCGCCTCGGACAGCACCTCGGCCATGCGCGGGCTGCGGCTGATGATCTCGCTGCGCCACGCAGCATCGCCGTCAAGCGGCGCCGGCCCCGTCACGTTCACCCGCAGCGCCTGGTTGATCTTGTCCAGCAGCCCCTTGCCGTCGAAGGGCTTGGTCAGATAGGCATGGGCGCCCCGCGTCGTGGCCTCGACCGCATCGGGGATGTTGCCGTGGGCGGTCAGCAGGATGACCGGCAGCGACGGGTGCCGGGCGCGCACCTCGTCGAACAGGGCCAGGCCGTCCAGCCCCGGCAGGCGCACATCGGTGATGACGAGAGACGGCAGCCGCACGGCGAGGTGGGCGAGCGCAGCTTCGGCGCTGGCCACGGCCTGCACAGCGTGGCCGGCAGCGGTCAGCCGCATCGTCATCAGGCGCAGCAGGTCGGCGTCGTCGTCGACGAGGAGGATGGTGGCTTGCGTGGTCATTGCTGCCCCTTTATCGCGGAGCACCGGGCTTGCCCGGCAGGGTCTGCTCGATGGCCTTGAGGGCCTCGAGCTTCTCGTTGAGCTGCTCGTTGCGGCGCTGGCTCTCGCGCAGTTGCTGGCTGAGCTTGTCGATGTTGTCCTGCAGCCGCCGCTGCTCGGCCAGGCGGGTGGCCATCAGCGCGGCCAGCGGCTTGATCGGTTCGGCCGACGCGTCGGTCGCATTGGCGATCAGGTCGAGCTGCGCCGCAGCCTGGGCTTGGTCTGCGCTGCTGCGCCCCTGGTTCAGGGCCAGCGCCTTGCGCAGATCCTCGGCATAGCCGACCAGCGCCTTCAGATCGTCGACCTGCGGCGGTGGCGCGGGCAGCTCCGGGCAGACAGGCGCAGGGGGCGGCGGAGCCGGCACGGGCGCTGGCGGGGCCGTCTGGCAGGCGGCCAGCAGCAGCAATGAGCCAATCTCAAGCAGTCTTCGCATGGGGTATCTCAATCCGGAAATGGGCACCGCCTTCGCTGGCCAGCAGCCGGCAGCAGCCGCCGTGGGCCTGCACGATCTCGCGCACGATGGACAAGCCGATGCCACTGCCGCGGCGCGCACCGGGCGCCTGGTTGCGGCCTTGGTAGAAGGGGTCGAAGATGCGCTCGGCATCCTCGGCTGCCACGCCGGGACCGGCGTCGATGCAGTCGATGCAAAACTTGCGGTCGTCCTGCTCCAGGGTCAGCACGATGACGCCCCCGGGCGGGCTGAAGCGCAGCGCGTTGGCCAGCAGATTGGCCAGCACGATGGCCAGCTTGGCGTCGTCGACAAGGGCGTTGCAGGCTGCGGCGTCGATGCGTACCTGCAGGCCCCGGGTCTGCCAGAGCAGGCGCTGTTCATCCACCACACGCGCCAGCAACGCCTTGAGGTCGGTCGCGCGGCGCTGCAGTTGCTGAGAGTTGGAGGCCAGCGTCTGGTAGCGCAGCAGGTCCTCGATCTGGCCTTGCAGGGCGGCACTGTTGTCGCCGAGGATGCGCACGATCTCGGTCTGATCCGGCGTCAGCGGGCCGGCAACGCCCTCGCGCAGCAGGGCCGCGCCTTCGCGGATGGAGGCCATCGGCGTTTTCAGCTCATGCGAGATGTGGCGCACGAAGCGCGTCTTGTCCGACTCCAGCGTGGCCAGGCGCTGGCGCAGCCACTCCAGCTGGCGCCCGAGCCGGCGCAGGTCGGCCGGGCCGCGCACCTCCACAGGCTCGTCGAAGCGGTTGTCGCCCAACCGGCCGATGGCCGCCTCGACATGGGCCAGCGGCCGCAGCAGCCAGTGTCCAAAACCCAGCGCCAGCAGCACGGCCAGCGCGATGGCGCCCAGCACCAGGGCGCTGATGAGGCGGCGCTGCTGCTCCAGTTCGGCCAGCACCGCGTCACTGCGGCGGTCCACGGCGCGCTGGCTCTGCTCGGTCAGGGTCTCGTTGAGGCCGTGCAGGCGCGCGAATACCGGTGTCAGCCGCCGCAGTGCCGTGGAGCGAGTGCGGGTCGGGCCTGGGTTCTGCAGCACCTCCCAGGCCGCTTCGGCCTGCCTGCCCCAGTCGGCGAACAGCTGCTTCGATGCCGGCTCGGTCAGCGTGCCGGCCAATGTCGCCTGCGTGGCCTTGGCGTCTGCCCAGGCGGCCTGGAAGCGTTCGCGCAGGCTGGCGTCGTCGAGCACCAGGAACTGCCGCGCACTGCGCTCCATGGCCACGGTGCGTTCGGACAGCCGCTGCACCTGGGCGCTCAGACTGGCGGCGTCCTGCGCGGCTTCGCGGCTCTGCAGGGCGACATGCTCGAGTGCGAACATGGCCTGGGCCGCCGCGCCGCCCAGCAGCGCCGTGATCAGCAAAAAGGCGGCCAGCAGGCACTGGTGGAAGGACAGCCCGCGCAGGCCACCGCCGCGCGGGCGTTGCCAGGTCGGTTCGGGTGCGGAGGAGGCAGCGGCCAGCGTGGCGGAGGACATCTTGGGCGCCGCATCCTAGGTGCGCAAACGGCACGTGATCGGACCTTGCCGGCTGGCTTTGCATCACGATGCAACCAGCCTGCCGCCATTTGAAAAACAGTCATGCTGCGGCGCAACAAACCGAGCGTAGGATGGCTGTCCATGCGTCCTCAAGTCC
>NZ_JBFUMO010000438.1:0-5052 GCF_054049355.1 Roseateles sp. P5_E11
CCAGATGGTGGCGAGCATCAGCGCTTGATGGAAGACGCTGCAGCCGGCGCCAGCGGCACGAAGACTTCGTCGGACTTGATCATGCCCAGCTCGAAGCGGGCCTTCTCCTCGACCATCTCCAGGCCTTCGCGCAGATCACGCAGTTCGGCCTGCAACTGGGCGTTGCGGGCTCGGGCCTTGTCGTTGTCGGCCTGGGCCTGGCTCAGCTCCTCCCGGAGCTGAGCGACGTGCGGAATGCTGCCCCGGCCCACCCAGAGCTGGGCTTGGATGGCGATCAGGAAGATCGCCAGGACCGCGGCAAGCGCCTTCAAGCTTTACTTGAGGTTGTAGAAGGCGGCACGGCCGGGATAGAAGGCGACGTCGCCCAGGTCTTCCTCGATGCGCAGCAGCTGGTTGTACTTGGCCATGCGGTCCGAGCGCGACAGCGAACCGGTCTTGATCTGGCCGGCATTCAGGCCGACGGCGATGTCGGAGATGGTGCTGTCCTCGGTCTCGCCCGAACGGTGCGAGATGACGGCGGTGTAGCCCGCGCGCTTGGCCATCTCGATGGCGGCGAAGGTCTCGGTCAGCGTGCCGATCTGGTTGATCTTGATCAGGATGGAGTTGGCAATGCCCTTGGAAATGCCTTCCTGCAGGATCTTGGTGTTGGTGACGAACAGGTCGTCACCAACGATCTGCACGTTCTTGCCCAGGCGGTCGGTCAGGATCTTCCAGCCGTCCCAGTCGCCTTCGGCCATGCCGTCTTCGATGGAGATGATGGGGTACTTGTCGACCCAGGTGGCCAGCATGTCGGTCCACTCCTGCGCGGTCAGCTGGATGCCGCCTTCGCCTTCGAGCACGTACTTGCCGTCCTTGTAGAACTCRCTCGCGGCGCAGTCCAGGGCGATGGCGATCTGGTCGCCGGCGCGGTAGCCGGCCTTGTCGATGGCCTGCAGGATCAGCTGGATGGCTGCTTCATGGCTCTCGACGCTGGGCGCGAAGCCGCCTTCGTCGCCCACTGCGGTGGAGATGCCCTTGTCGTGCAGGATCTTCTTCAGCGCGTGGAAGACCTCGGCACCCCAGCGCAGCGCTTCACGGAAGCTCGGCGCGCCCACGGGGACGATCATCAGTTCCTGCAGGTCCAGCGAATTGTTGGCGTGGGCGCCGCCGTTGATGACGTTCATCATCGGCACCGGCAGCTGGCAGCCATTCATGCCGCCGAAGTAGCGGTACAGCGGCAGGCCCGACTCTTCCGCCGCGGCGCGGGCCACGGCCATTGACACGGCCAGCATGGCGTTGGCGCCCAGGCGGCTCTTGTTCTCGGTGCCGTCCAGGTCGATCAGCGTCTTGTCCAGGAAGGCCTGCTCGGAGGCGTCCAGGCCCAGCACGGCCTCGGAGATCTCGGTGTTGATGTGCTCGACGGCCTTCAGCACGCCCTTGCCCAGGTAACGGCTCTTGTCGCCGTCGCGCAGCTCGATGGCCTCGCGCGAACCGGTGGACGCACCCGACGGCACGGCCGCGCGGCCCATGACGCCGGACTCCAGCAGCACGTCGCATTCGACGGTGGGATTGCCGCGGCTGTCGAGGATTTCTCGGCCGACGATGTCAACGATTGCGCTCATGGGGTTGTCTCCAGGAAGTGAAAAATTCGGGCGGGCGCAAGTGTGCCAAGCGGGCGTTACCGTGTCACAACAAGCGGCCGGTGCGTTGGGGCGGGAGTTTAAGTGCTGGGCTGCGTCGGTCCCTGGCGCCATAGCCGCCAGGTGACGGCCGCGAGCAGCACGACGCCCACGCCCAGCACGGCCCACAGCAGCAGGCGGCGCGGGGGTAGAGCGGGTTCCGCGGCTGGCATGGCCTGGGGTGTGAAGGCGCCAAGCTGGGCTCGGCCCAGGCGGGCCTGCTCACGCTGCCAGTCGGGCACCACTTCGGCCAGCGAGCGCGGGCCGGTCTCTGGCGCTGCGGCGCCCACCTGCAGGCTGAAAGGCGGTTCGCCCTGGGCAGCCCACACGAGGCGGGTGACGCGCACGGCCCAGTCCAGGCGCAGGCTGTCGGCGGGCGGCAATGCGGTGCCGCGCGGCGGCAGCAGACGCAACTCGCTGGCACCGATGCCCAGCGGTAACGCAGGGGCGATGTCGGCGGGGGCATCGCCGCGGTCCACGCGGTAGAACACGCTGCGAGTCACGGTCTGCCAGGGCGCTTTCGGGCCCGAGCGCGTCTGCACCTGCACGGGCAGGACCCAGGTGCCCCGCGTGCCGGCCAAGCTCAGGCTCAGCAGGGGCTGTGGGCCGCCGAGCGGGATGACCCAGCCGCCATCGGCATCTGGCGCGGGCAAGGGCGAGCTGCGAACCAGCTGCTGCGGCGCTGCGCCAGCGGGTTGGGCCAGCAGGAAGGCGGCCTCGGGCTGCACGGCGCGCGTGGCGTCGTCCCACACCAGGCGCAGATAGCGTTGCGGACGGCCTGGCAGGGTGACCAGCGGCTGGGCCAGCGGCGCGCCGTCGGTCGTGCGCAGGCCCAGCAACTGACCGGTTCCCAGCACTTGCCAGGCTTGCAGGTCGGGGCTGGTCTCCAGCCGGTAGCCGGCCTGGAAAGCTGCGGCGTCGGTGGGCCAGCGCAGCCGCAGTTGGCGGGGCTCGGCCGGCCATTGGGCCGGCTCGCCCAGGTCCAGCAGCCAGCCGGCGGGAAGCCGATGACGTGGTGCCGACGCGGCGACCGGCGCCGGCGGCAGCGCGGCCAGCTTCAGCTCGCGCTCGGGCATGGTCAGCAGCTCGTCCGGCAGCAGCGCGAAGGGCACGCGGCGGCCCTGGGCGTCGAGCAGCTGCCAGTCGCGCAGGTCGCTGCCCAGGCTGTGCTGCCAGGCTTCGGCCGTGGCATCCAGCGTCAGGAAGGGCGCGGGTTGGGTGATCTGCACCGGCGCGCGGTGCGGGCTGGCTGTGGCCGATGTGGCGGCCAGCAGCACCAACAGCTCAAGAAGGCTTTTTCTCATCTTGTGTAGAGCCCKGCAAAGGCGCGATATAGCCGATGACCAGCATCAACACACCCACGCCGATGAAGGAGACGATGCGCAGCACGGTGCCGCTGCCCTGCAGGTCGAACAGCATCAGCTTCAGCACGACGGCACCCAGCAGCACGGCGCCGGCCAGCCAGGGCGCGCGCTGGTGGCGGCGCGTGCCCAGCAGCATCAGCACCAGGGCCAGGGCGCTCCACAGCAGTGCCAGACCCGTCTGCACGCCGCGGGACTCGAGCCAGCCGTCGACCTGATAGGGCACATCGCCCCAGTGATGGAAGCAGCGGATCAGCATGCCGTTGAGCCAAAGGAAGGCCAGGGCTGCCGGCACAGCCAGCGAGGAAGGCGGCAGCCTGAGCGCGGCAGCAGCCGGGCTGCGCAGCCAAGCGACGACGGCCAGCAGCGCCGCGGCGATGCCGAGATCGAGTGGATTCAGCACCGGGATGTAGGGCAGAGGCTGGGCAGTGCCGGGGCTGGCCCAGTTGGCGATCAGCACCCAGGCCGAAAGTGCCAGGCTCAGCACGGCAGCGCCCACCTGGGCATAGGCCGCAGGCGCCAGGCGCAGTGGCCAGGCCTGTTGATCGGCAGGGCGACGCTGCTGGCGCAGCACGGCAGCCAGCAGCAGCGCCGGCACCAGCAGCCAGCCCAGCCAACCCCAGGCACTGCCGGGGTCGCCGAGGTCGGCCGTCCAGTGGCGGCCCTGCAGCGCGCCGAGCAGCGCAAATGCCAGCAAGCTGCCGGCATGCGTGGCGTTGCGCAGCAGCGCGGGCCAGTGCAGCGCCGTGCGTTGCAGCACGAGTGCCTGCGCAACCCAGGCCAGCGGCAGCGCCCACAGCCCACCGGCCGACAACGGCGCGTCGTGCAATACCGTGCCGGCGACACCGAGCAGCCCCCAAGCCGGCAGGAGAAGCGCCGTCGGCCACGCGGCTGTCGGCCAGCGCCACAGCGCCTGCAAGCCCAGCAGCACGGCGCTGACGGCAGCGATCAGTGCGACGCTGACGGCCCACTCGTGCGATGCCGACACCCATTGGTCGAGCACGATGCCCGCCGCGACTGCGAGCCACGCCGTGCCCCAGCCGACCAGCGCGAACGCGATGCCTGCATGCCACGGTCGGCTATCGTCGCGGCCCAGGAAGCGCGAGGCGCCCAGCCCGGCGGCGGCGATCAAGAGCGCATTCAACAGCTGCGACGGCGCATGGAGGCCGTCGGGGTCGCCGCGGGACATCGACCACAGCAGCGTGAAGCCGCCCAGCGCCATCAGTGCCAGGCCGCTGGCGAGTACGCGCAGCCGGCCTTGGCGCAAGCCCAGCCAGACGGCGCCGACACCTTCCAGTGCCCAGGCACCGGCCGTAGCCTCGGCGCTGAGCGCGAATGGAATGACCAGCGTGCCGAACACGGCGCCGAGCGCGATGAAAGCCTCGAACACCAGGGCATGGGCCGGGCGGCGCCGCACCCAGGCGGCCAGGCCCGCGTAGGCCGCGCCAATCAGCAGCGCAGCAAAGGCGATGGCCATCGAGTCGGGCTTGAGCAGCGCGTACTGCATCGCCGAAGCGAAAACAGGCACGCCGAACAACAGCGTGGCTTGCAGCCAGACCTCGGGTGCTTGTGCGCGGCGGCCCGGCATCAGCAGCACGGCGGTGAACAGCAGCCAGAAGGCGATCAGGAAGCCCTGGGCGACGGCGTAGTCGGCGGGCGTATAGGCCGTCAGTCCCCAGGCACTCGCGATGAGGGCGGTGAAGCTGAAGGCGATCAGGTTCAGGCGCGGCCAGTGCTTGAACCAGGCGACCAGCGCCACACCCAGGCCGAGCACGAAGTCATAGCCCAGCAGCATGGCGATGGCGCCGCCGCCGGTGGACAGCAGCAGCGGTGTGGCATAGCCGCCCAGGGCGGCGACGACGGCCAGCGCCTGCGCATCCTGCTTGACGGCCAACAGTGCGGCCAGCAACGAGACGGTGAGCATCAGCGCGAACACCAGGGCCAGCGGCTCCAGGCCGGCCAGCTTCACGGCGGCAAACAGCGTCAGGTAGACAACGGCCACGCCGCCGCCTTGCAGCAGCAGACCGTAGGCC
>NZ_JBFUMO010000439.1:0-5051 GCF_054049355.1 Roseateles sp. P5_E11
CATCAAGGGCTCCATCCCCGTGCGCCGCGACGTGCCGGTGGACGAGCTGGACCCCTGCGCGCAAGCCTCCTTCCATCTCTTCGCCAACCCCAACACGCCGCGCGTGCCGAGCCTCGTGCACCGCATGGCCTTTGGCGAGGTCGGCAAGAACGCCATCATCGAAACCGTCCACCGCTTTGCGCTGGACCCGAGCCAGACGCCCGCTGCCGCACAGCGCAAGCTGCAGGGCCTGCTGCGCGCACTCGCTCCCAAGAAAGCTGTCCCATGACCCCGCGCAAGATCCTGATCGTCGACGACGATCAAAAAATCCGCAGCCTGTTGAAGACCTATCTCGAGAAAAACCAGTACGAGGTGCTGCTGGCCCACGATGGCGCCAGCTTCATGGCCGAGTTCGAACGCCACCGCGACGAAATCAGCCTGTGCATCCTGGACGTGATGCTGCCCGACACCGAGGGCTTCACGCTGTGCCAGTCGGTGCGCCGCCGCTCCGAGGTGCCCGTCATCATGCTGACCGCCAGCGCCGACGAAACCGACCGTATCGTCGGCCTGGAGCTGGGCGCCGACGACTACCTCGGCAAGCCCTTCAACCCGCGCGAGCTGCTGGCTCGCATCAAGGCCATCACGCGCCGCACCGGCCAGGAGAAGGCCAAGGAGCCGCGCTACTACGCCTTCAACGGCTTCACGCTGGACCTGCTGGAGCGCAGCCTCATCGACCCCGACGGCACAGCCACCGCGCTGTCGGGCATGGACTTCCAGCTGCTCAAGCTCCTCGTCGAGCACCCCGGCGAAGTGCTGGACCGCAGCCGCCTGGCCGAGGTCACGCGCGGCCGCGACCTGGGGCCGCTGGACCGGTCGCTGGACGTGCAGGTCAGCCGCCTGCGCCAGCGCCTGCAGGACGATGGCAAGCAGCCGGCGCTGATCAAGACCGTGCGCGGCTCGGGCTACGTTTTCTCAACGACGGTGACGCCAAGGCATGCCCTCGGAGGTTGAGGACGCAGGGCCGCCCGTACCGGCGCGCCGCTGGTGGCAGCGCGCCAGCAGCTTTCTGTTCGACAGCCTGCAGGGCCGCTTCGTGCTGGCCATGCTGGGCGGCCTGGCTCTTGTGCAGTTGGTCGTCAACCTGCTCTGGTACAGCCAGATCGAGCAGCGGGTGCGGCGCCAGACCGAGCTGGCCGCGCATCACGTCGCCAGYGGTGCAATAGGTGCCGTACGTGCGCTGCGTGAGCTGCCGGCGGCCTATCGCCCCCTGCTCATCGAACAGTTGCGCACGATGGGCGGCACACGCTTCCTCGTCTTCTTCAACGGCGCCGCGGTCAGTGTTGAGCCCCTTCCCAGCCAGCCGATGGCGCACATGTTGGAGCAACAGGTCACACAGGAACTGACCGCCCAGTTGCCCAAGGGCACGCCGCTGCGCGTGGCGCTGGCCTCGCCCATCGGCCTGGCCGTGTCGCCCAGCGGCGCGCTGCTGAGCGACTTGCCGGAGAGCTGGGTCGAGCCCTCGTTGATTGCCGCCGAGCGGCCCGCGCCCTTTCTCGTCATCCAGGCCGAGACCGAGCCGGGCGTGTGGCTCTACCTGAGCAGCACCCTGCCCGATCCCTACTTCCTGGAGCAGCTGGAGTTCTTCACCTGGCAACGCTTGACGCCGCAACTGCTGGCCCTGGGCCTGGCCGTGCTGCTGACGCTGATCGCCGTGCGCGCCATCACGCGGCCGCTGGCGGGCCTGAGCCAGGCGGCCGCGCGCGTGGGCCGGCGTGTGGCGCCCAAGCCATTGCGTGTCAGCGGCACGCAGGAGGTGCGCCAGGCCATCGAGGCCTTCAACGACATGCAGGAGCGCATCCGCCGCTACATCGGCGACCGCGAGCGGCTGTTCGCGTCCATCTCGCACGACCTGCGCACGCCGATCACGCGGCTGCGCCTGCGCAGCGAGTTGCTGGACGACACCGCCGTGCAGGACGAGTTCCATGAGGACCTCGACGAGCTGGACATGATGGTGAAAACGGCGCTGCAGATCGTCAAGGACACCGACATCCACGAGAACCGCGCGCCGCTGCGCATCGACCTCGTGCTGCAGAAGATGGTGCGCGACGCGCGCATGGGAGGGCACAAGATCGAGCTGCAGAACGAGGCGCTGACGGTATTCGGCAAGCCGCTGGCGCTCAAGCGAGCCATCGGCAATTTGCTGGACAACGCGATGTTCTACGGCGAAAGCCAGCAGCAACCGGTGGAGGTCAGCGTGTGCAGCGACGAGGACGGCCTCGTGCTCGTGACCGTGCGCGACCATGGCCCCGGTGTGCCGGAGAGCGCGCTGGCGCGGCTGGGCCAGCCCTACACGCGGCTGGAGCATGGCGCCGCGATGCGCAAGGAGGGCTTGGGCTTGGGCCTGTCCATCGTGCGCGAGATCGTGGCGGACCACGGCGGCACGGTCGGGTTTCGTAATCACCCGGCCGGCGGATTTGAAGTCCGGGTTGCCCTACCCGCAGGCTGAGCAATGGCGCCTCCCAAACACATCGCCATCGTCGGCGGCGGCACGGCCGGCTGGATGACGGCCAACCTGCTGCGGCACCGCTGGGCGCGGCTCGGCGTTGACGTCACGCTGATCGAGTCGGCCGACATTGGCACCATCGGCGTCGGCGAGGGTTCGACGCCCTTTTTGCGCCACTTCTTCCGCACGCTGGGCATTGAAGAACGCGACTGGATGCCGGCCTGTGACGCGACCTTCAAGAGCAGCATCCGCTTCCCCGGCTGGAGCACCGTTGCGGGCTACGAGAGCTACGTTCATCCTTTCTTCAGTGAAGCGGACCGTGAGCTGGGCAATCTCTTCTTCACCAACGCCTGTCTGCGTCGGCGTGGCCAGGCGGCCGATGCCAACCCGCGGGACTTCTTTCTCGCCGCAGAGTTGGCCCGGCAGCGAAGAGCGCCGCTCGGCACGGATTACGCCTATCACTTCGACGCTGGCAAGCTCGGCGCCTTCCTGCGCACGCACGCGGTGGGCCTCGGTGTGCGCCACATCGTCGACACGGTGGCGCGCGTGGAACTGCGCGAGAACGGCGACATCGCGGCTGTGCACCTGAAGAGCGGCGCGCGCGTCGATGCGGACCTCTTTGTTGATTGCAGCGGCTTCAAAGGCCTGCTGATCACCGAGACGCTCGGCGAGCCTTTCCTCCCCTATCGCGACAACCTCTTCAACGACCGCGCCATCGCCATCCCGACGCYGCTGGTCGATGGCGAAGACATCCCCTGCGAAACCGTCTCGACCGCCCTGCGCCACGGCTGGGCCTGGCAGATCCCGCTGACGACGCGCTATGGCAATGGCTATGTCTACAGCTCTGACTTCGTCAGCGATGACGAGGCCGAGCGCGAGTTGCGCGAGGTCCTMGGCGCCGCGGCCGAAGGCGCCACCGCGCGACGCCTGCGCATGCGCGTTGGCTGCGTGAAGCAGCACTGGCGCCAGAACTGCGTCGCCATCGGCCTGGCCCAGGGCTTCATCGAACCGCTGGAAGCGACGGCGCTGATGCTGATCCAGCTCAGCGTGGAGCAGTTCATCGCAGCCATGGAAGGTGGCGAATTCGAGCGCCGACAACAGGACGCGTTCAATCGCCGCGTCAGCGAGATGTTCGAGGGCGTGCGCGACTACGTCGTCGCCCACTACCAGCTCAACACGCGTCGCGACACCGACTACTGGCGTGCCAACCGCGCCAACAAGAACATCTCCGACCGGCTCGCCAGCCTGCTCGACGTCTGGGACCGCGGCGGCGACTTCGAGGCCGAGCTGGAGCGCCACGGCGCGAAGCTGATGTATCTGCGCCCGTCCTGGTACTGCCTGTTCGCCGGCATGGGCCGCTTCCCAGCTGAGCTGCGCGCGGCGCCTCAGGTCGTCACGGCCGCGGTCGCAAGACAAGGCCTGGCCAACATGGCTCGGGCGTTCCGCTCACACCATCGCTGCTTGATGGGCGAATGAGCCATCCTGCACCAACTTGCCGTGTCAGTCGCGTCGAGGTCACCTCCACTCGCCAACTCCGGTGTTGACCGACGCCCGCTCCAGGCTGGTTGCAGTCTTTCGCCGCGGCGCCCAGGTTGGCCGCTCAGCTCCCGAGCTTCCTTTCAAGCGACCGACCGGGACGCTCTGAAGCGGGTGGTCACGGCACCCTGAGCCGCCGCCTCATGAAGAACTTTCCGGAGTTCGTCTCGCTGAACATGAGAATTTACGAGGTGGGCTTCGCTCGAGCATTTCGGTGCACCCTTCCCAAGGACGTCGGTACGCTCTGCGGCCAGAACGTTGCGTTTGTCGTCAGCCAGACCTTCGTCCACGTGCAGCACGCCGGCTCGGGCTCGCCGTCCAGACTCGTCAAGACGATTGCTGCCGCGCCCGCAAGCACCGGAGGTCGAGGGTCGGATCAACTCTGGCGATACCTGGTTCCAGCTAGACGCGATGCTAGAGTGCGCCGCCCCGTCTCTCCCGCCCGCCGGACAGTGTCCGCTTCGATACCCAAGCCTTCCACGCCGCCGAAGAGCCATCGTCACAAGTTGCCCACGCTCGCTGACGTCGCGCGAGAAGCGGGGGTTTCTGAAGCGGCGGCGTCCTCCGCGCTCAGCGGTGCGAACGGTTCGACGCGCGTATCGATCGAGACGCGTGAGCGGGTCCTTGCGGTGGCGGCGCGCTTGAGCTACCGGCCTAACGCGACCGCGCGTGCGCTGACGTTTCAACGCACCAATGCCATTGGCTTCGTCGCCAACATCGCCAATGAGGAACCCAACCTCTACCTCCTGGAAGTGTTCAACGGCGTCGTGCGGGGCGCGACGGAGGCGCACCAGACCACATCCATCTTTCCGCTCAGTGGCTGGGAAGAAGCACCGAAACGCATCCCGGCCTTGTGCGACGGACGCGTCGACGGACTCGTCGTGCTGGCACCCTACCTGGAAGATGACAGCACGACCTGGCTCCCACCGCATACGCCCATGGTCACGATCCATGCCGGCAGGCTGTTGCGGGCGCAGGTGAACGTCGAGGCGGACGATGAAACGGGCGGCTATGCCATCGCGCGCCACATGCT
>NZ_JBFUMO010000440.1:0-5050 GCF_054049355.1 Roseateles sp. P5_E11
GACGAAGGTGCTCTCCGTGATCGGGTCGAACATCTGCTTGAAGGTCGGCACGCGGAAGCCCGTGCTGTAGGCGCCGCGGAACAGCAGCTGCTCGGTCGGGTTGTACCGCAGCGAGACCTTGGGGTTGGTCGTCGAGCCGAAGCCGGTGTAGTCGTCGCGACGGATGGCGCCGGTGATCTCCATGTCCTTCATGACTGGCACGGCCACCTCGGCGAACACTGCCTTGATGGTGCGCTTGAGGGTGCCGGCCGTGGCCAGTGCGTTGTCGAAGGGCACGTTGAAGATCTGTGCGGCGACGGTGTTGGCATTGGAGCGCTGGTCGCCGTCGAACTTGTACTTTTCGGTGCGCGAGTCGACACCCAATGCAGCCATCACCGTGCCGCCGGGCAGCTTGAATACCGGGCCCGACACGGTCGCGTCGGCCTGCTCCATCGTGAATTTGCCGCCGTACAGCGTCACGCCCTCGGCTGTGATGGCGTCCAGCGCCTTCAGGGCCTCGGGCGTCTGCGTCAGCGAGAAGGGATTGAGCACGCCGGTGTTGATCAGGTCGGCGAAGGGCTGCCAGTAGTGATAGCCCTTGCCGACCGTGGAGCTGCCTTTGCTCTCGGCGCGCGAGAAACCGACGCGGTAGTCCCAATCGGTGAGGAAAGGCAAGGCACCGTCCGCGCCGACCAGGAAGCGCGCGGTGTCGGCCGTGGTGTCGATCTCGCGGTTGCCGCAGGGCATGCAGCGCCAGCGGAAGGCCATCGGCAGGCCGCGGTTGGCCTCCAGCGCCGGGAATGACTTGACCAGTGCGTTGAACACGTCGTTGTAGCCTGCGCCGGTGCTGGGGTAGCGCAGGTTGCGGAAGGGGCTGGGGTAAACAGTGCCGGCCAGATTGATGGTGGCGGTGCCCGAGCCGCTGGTGATCTGGTTGGGCGAGAAGCTCTTGGTGGACTCGGCCCGGCCCAGCACGGCCTCGCCGAACACGCGGTGGTCGCCCAGCTTGAAGGTCAGGCGGCTGACGAGGTTGGTGTTCTTGATCGGCTGCTGGATGACGGCGGCACGGCCGGTGTCCCAGGCGCAGCCGTACTTGGACGCCGCGGTGGCCCAGAGCGTCTCCTGGTAAGGGCTCATGCCATCCACCGACGAGCAGCCGGCGCCGCCGGGCAGGTCGAGGATATTGATGCCGTTGACGCGCAGCGCCGGGTTGGCGAAGTCGAACGGCCCGGCGGTGTTGTTGCCACCCTGGCTGAGCACGTTGCCCAGCGCAGCGCCGGTTGGCGTGGTGCCGGCCACAGCGAACAGCGTCGCAATCGGCGTGCCGCGCGTGTCGGGCGACAGGCCGCGATCGGGCTGGTAGGTGTTGACGAAGTCGCGCTGGTCGCCGCGCAGCACCTTGTTGTCGCGCACCGACAGCGAGGCCAGGAAGTTGAAGCCGTCGGTATCCAGGTTGCCGTAGCCGGCCGTCACCGAGGCGCCGTAGATCTCGCCGCCCTTTTGCTGCGGCACGTCGGCCAGCGCGTTGATCGTCACGCCGCTGTAGTTCTGGCGCAGGATGAAGTTGATGACGCCACCGATGGCGTCGGTACCGTAGATGGCCGAGGCGCCGTCCTTGAGGATCTCGACGCGGTCGATGGCGGCGAAAGGAATCTGGTTCAGGTCGACCGTGCCGCCGTTCAAGCCGTGGGCCGCCACGCGGCGGCCGTTCAGCAGGATCAGCGTCGCATTGCTGCCCTGGCCGCGCAGGTTGGCGCTGGAGGCGCCGTTGTTGCCGCGCGCGGCGCCATCCACCACGTCGGCATTGCCGGCCAGGTTGTCCAGGCCGTTGCCGTTGATGTTGAGCTGCATGATCATCTGCTCGGCCGACGCGATGCCGGCCCGCTCCAGCTCACGCCGGCTGATCACCTGGATGGGCAGGGCGCCCTCATCCTTGATCCGCTTGATGCTGGAACCCGTCACCTCGACGCGCTCCAGTCGCGCGCTGTCGTTCTGCGCCAGGGCAGCGCCGGTATGGCCGGCGAGGCCGACGATGGCGAGCTGGGTTGCCAGACGATTCAACTTCATCTCAAGGACTCCTGCATGTGATTCGATTGCCGCCGATGTTCGCTGGCGCGCGGGGGAGCGCCCAGGGGGCCGCACCCCAGGTGTTGCGCGCTGTTCAATGAATGCTTGTGCGCTGCACATAACCTGCGGGAATGCGTGCTGATGTGAAAGCACGCGCACGGTGCGCGGCGGCCCTCATACAGTGCCGGCGGAGGTTTTCTTCATGCGATTGATCACTGAGGCCGATGTCGCGGCCGTACTCGACCCGGACAGCGCCGTGGCCGCCCTGCGTGCCGCCTTTGCCCAGCACGGCCGCGGCCAGGCGCAGGTGCTGGCCCGCCACCGTGCCACTGCCACGCAGGGCGGCGCCGCGCTCGCGATCAGCGCGATGGGGGCCATCCTCGACGCCGACGGTGAGTTGCCGGCGGTGCTCGGCACCAAGGTCTATTCGGCGCGCAACGGCAAGTACCACTTCCTCGTCAGCCTATTCTCGGCCGAGACCGGCGAGGCGATTGCGACGCTGGAGGCCAACGAGTTCACGCGGCTGCGCACGGCCGCGGCCAGCGCCGTGGCGGCGGACCTGCTGGCGCTGCCAGAGGTCAAGACGCTGGCCGTCTTCGGCGCCGGCATCCAGGCGCGAGCCCATGTCGAGGCGCTGACACGGGTGCGGCGCTTCGAGCGCGTGCTGGTCTGCGCGCGCAGTGGCGGCGAGGCCTTCGCAGGCGAGATCGAGGCACAGATTGGCTTTCCGGCCCGGGTCGTGGATGCCGCCACGGCCGCTGCCGAGGCCGATGTCATTGCGACGGCCACGCGCTCGGCCGTGCCGCTGTTCGACGGCGCTCTCGTCAAGCAAGGCGCCTTCATCGCTGCCGTGGGTTCTAGCACGAAGACGGCGCGCGAGCTGGACGACGCGTTGCTGGCCCGTGCGGCCCTGGTCGTCGTTGAATGGCGCACCGCCGCCGAGCTGGAAGCCGGCGACATCGTGCAGGCCGTGCCGGGCGTCATCGCGCCCGAGCGGCTCGTTGAGCTGGGCGAACTGATCGTCAGCCCGCGTCCGCGCGAGGCGCAGGACATCGTCGTCTACAAGAGCGTCGGCATCGGCCTGGAGGACGTGGCCCTGGCTCGCCTCGTCGCCCACCGCCTGGGAGCCTGTTGAAGTGAAACGAGCCCCTCGCCCGGTCTTGCGCCGGCTGAACGCCGGCAATCCCGGTCGGTCTTGCAGACCGCGCAGCCGCCGGAGCGGCTGCTCTTCGGCAGGCTCAACAAGTCCACAGGACTTGCCGTGTCCGGCCTCAGCCCCCGCGGGGACGGCGATGCTCGCGGCATCGAGCCGCAAGCACATCGCCAACGCGGGCCGGCTTGGGAGCGGCCCGGCGCTCGGCCCGCAATGCGCAGGTTTCCTGCGATGGCTGATGCGGATCTCTTTGCCGGTTGCAGTGGTGCTGCTGACCGGCTGCGCGACGACCTCGGTGCCCGACCCCGTACAGGCCGCGCTGGCCAAGGCCGGCCTGCCGGCGGAAAGCCTCGGCTTTGTGCTGCAACCGCTGGACGGCTCTCGGCCGGCCTTGAGCCAACGCGCCGACGCGGCGATGGCGCCGGCCTCGACGATGAAGCTGGTGACGGCGACCGTCGCCATGGACAAGCTCGGCATCAACCACCGCGGCCGCACCGAGCTGCTGGCAGGTTCGGTTCCTGTCGGAGGGACCATTGACGGCCCGTTGATCCTGCGAGGAGGCGCCGATCCCGACCTTGACTGGCCGGCGTTGTGGTGGCTGCTGCGCCAGCTGCGCGAAAGCGGCGTGCGTGAGATCCGCGGCGGCCTCGTCATCGACCGCACGCTGTTCAAACCGACCCGCTTCGACGTCGGCCTGCCGCCCTTCGACGATGCACCCGAGTTCGACTACAACGTCATCCCCGACGCCTTGCATCTCAACGGCAGCCTGCTCGACTTCGAACTGCAGGCCACGGCCACCGGCGTCACGGCGCGCGCCCTGCCGGCCCTGCCAGGGCTGGGCGTGGACGCGAGCCCGATGACACTGTCTGCAAGGCCGTGCAAGGACTGGGACGAGGACTGGAAGCCCGCTCTCGTCCAGCCCGCCGGCGAGGGCTGGGCGCTGAAGCTGCAGGGCGCCTTCCCGGCCGGTTGCCACCAGCGCGCGCCGCTGCAGATCGTCGACCGGCAGTGGCTGGCCACACGGGCCGTGCGCCAGTTCTGGGCCGAGCTGGGCGGCACGATGGGGCCGGGCGATGCGGAAGGCGCCGCGCCGGCCGGTGCCGTCGTGCTGGCCACGCACCGCGGCCGGCCGCTGGCCGAGATGCTGCGCGGCGTCATGAAGCGCAGCGACAACGCGGCAACAAGGCTCATCTACCTGCAGCTCGGCGCTCAGGCGGCGCAACCCGGCGAGCCGACGCTGGCGGCGTCCGAGCGCGTCGTGCGCGACTGGCTTGCGGGCCATGGCGTCGACACGGCAGCGCTGGTGCTGGACAACGGCTCGGGCCTGTCGCGCGGCGAGCGGGTCAGCCCGGCCCTGCTGGCCGGCGTGCTGCGCGCGGGCCAGCGGGGTGCCCAGGCGCCGGAACTGCTCGGCACCCTGCCCATCGCCGGTGTCGACGGCACGCTGTCACGCCGTCTGAAGGACGGCCCCGCCGCTGGGCAAGCGCGCCTCAAGACCGGCACGCTGCGCGATGCCGTCGGCCTTGCCGGCTTCGTGCCGGATGCGTCGGGCAAGCCCTGGGTCTTCGTCGCGCTGCTCAACCATCCCGAGGCTGCGGCCAAGGGGCGGCCGGTGCTGGATGCGCTGGTGGAGTGGGTGGCAGGGCAGCGCTGAAGGCTTGATCCCGAGCGGCGTCAGGCGGCGGCGTTTGTTGGCCGACTGACCGCRCTGCAACACGACCCGTCGACATCACGCCTGATCGTGTGTGTCAATCGCCTTGCCGAACCCCTAGTTGGAAAGTTGCTTAAGCCGCAGCGTCACCTATGTTTTCTGCTCGGCGCCCGGTTAGGTATCGGGCGCCATGCCAAGGC
>NZ_JBFUMO010000441.1:0-5046 GCF_054049355.1 Roseateles sp. P5_E11
AACCCGCAGCGTGTAGCCCTTTCCCAAGCCCGCCACATCCACCTGGAAGCCCTCGGTTGCCAGGGTGTTCTGTTGTCGCTGGAAACGGATGTAGTTCGGCCCGGCGCCCCAGCTCGTGGCAAAGGCATCGAATTTCACATAGGTCTGGGGCAATTGGAAAAGGCGCAGCGGCCGTTGGTTGGTGCCGGGGCAAAGGTCGTTGGCCGGCAGGTAGCAACGGCACTTGTTCAAGCCCTCCGCCGTGGCAACCAGGGCGCAGCTCACCTTGCTGCTCGTCGGGTTGACGGTATCAGGATCGAACCGCACGAAGAGCAACGCATCGATCGCGTTCGTTTCGGCCTTGGCGTAGTTCAGTACACCGGCCACTTCCTCGGTGGCGGCGGTGACGCGGCGCCTTTCGAGCAGGTCCGCCATCGAAGGCACGGCGACCGCCAGGATGACGCCCATCACGCCGAGGCCGACCAGGATCTCGATCAGTGTCACGCCCGAGATGCGGGCCTTCATGGCTTGCAACTGCTTTCTCATGGCTATCGAGGCCAGCATTGGGCGGTGGTGTCGCTGTCAGTCCCACTGTTGGTGGGATCGCCGGTGGCCGAATACTCCGGCGTCGCRCCCAGCAGCTTCACCACCAAGGTCTTGCAAGTCACGTCCAGCGCTTGCTTGCCACCGGCGATGGGGGTGGCCGTCGCGACATAGCCGATGTCATAAGCTGCCCCCCCAGCGCCGACGCCTCCCAGGGTGACGCGGTAAAGCGGCGTGATCTTCGAGATGTCCAGCCCCAGCGCGCCCACCGTCGACGCGTAGGTGGCGTTGTTGCTGCGAAAACGCTCCTGCGCTTGCATGACGGCGGTCAGCGCGGCAATCGCGTCTGCGCGCCTGGCCCGCTGCATGTGCGAGGTGAAGGCAGGATAGGCAACCGCGGCGAGGATGCCGGCGACCACAAGCGCGACCATCAGCTCGATCAGGGAAAAACCTTGGCGTGACGGGCGAGGGCATGGGCGCATGGGCCGATTTTCGGCACCCGGTCGCCGTGACCAGTGGTTACATATACCGCTTGTCCGGCAAGTTGTGCCGCCGGTCGGCATCCACCACGATTGAGGGGCTCATGCGCACTTGGGTTGGCCGCTGATCTTCTGGGCGCCGACATAGCAGCTGCGCACGCGGCCGGTGATGGCCACGACGTGGCGGATGGCCTGGCCGCCGTTCAGGCTGAGGTCGATGCTGCCTGTCTGGGTGACCAGGCCCTGGCGGAGCTGGAATTGCAGCGTCTCCGCATTGCTGCTCAGGCGCACGGGCTGGCTGGCCGGCAGCCACTCGGCCTTGATGACCTGGCTGCTCGGCTTCTTGCAGACGGCCTTGCCACCAGCACAGTCGCAGTCGTCCTTGGCGCCGATGTACATCACGTAGCAGGCATTGGCGCCCTTGCCGCTGATGCGGAAGAAGACCGAGTCGCCCAGGCGGGCCGCTTCGCTGCGCGCCAGGCGCAGGTCGCTGGCCAGGGTGTCGGCGCTGACGCGCAGTTGCTGCTGCTGGCGCATCGTGCCCATGGCTGGCACGGCCTGGCCGAGCAGGGCGGCGCAGATGCCGACGCTGGCGCAGAGTTCCACCAGCGTGAAACCACGGTTGCTGCGACGGGTGTTGGCGGTGCGGTTCATGGTGCTTCCCTGGGTTCGTTGCTGATGGAACGAACTTTAGGAAGCGGGCCCTGCCGCGTCTTTCCCTCCAAGGGCGGAGCGAAGGGGGAGGTGAGGTGGCCTATCCCCCTTGCCTCCCTCTGACGGGGGATAGGGTCAACCCGGTGTCAGATCTCGCGGATCAGCTGCCGGAACTCGTCGACGTCCTCGAAGCTGCGGTAGACGGACGCGAAGCGCACGTAGGCGACCTTGTCGATGCGCTTGAGCTCGCGCATGACGAGCTCGCCCAGCCGTGTGGACGCGAGCTCGCGGGCGCCGCTGGCGAGCAGCTTTTCCTCGATGCGGTTGATGGCCGCGTCGATCTGCTCGACGCTGACCGGCCGCTTGCGCAGGGCCAGCTGCATGGAGGCGCGCAGCTTGGCGGCGTCGAAATCGGCGCGCCGCCCGTCCTTCTTGACGACAGAGGGCATGGCAATGTCAGCCCGCTCATAGGTCGTGAAGCGCTTGTCGCAGGACAGGCAGCGGCGCCGGCGCCGGACGACGTCACCCTCATCCGACTCCCGGGTCTCGGCGACCTGGGTTTCGGTGTGAGAGCAGAACGGGCAGCGCATTGAGGCTCGACTTAGCCGCGGTAGACCGGGAAGGCGGCCGTCAGCGCCGCGACCTTCTCGCGCACGGCGGCCAGGTTGGCCTCGTCATGCGGCTTGTCCAGCACGTCGGCGATCAGGTGGGCCGTCTGGCGCACCTGCTCTTCCTTGAAGCCGCGCGTCGTCATGGCCGGCGTGCCCAGGCGAATGCCGCTGGTGACCATGGGCTTTTGCGGGTCGTTCGGGATGCCGTTCTTGTTGCAGGTCATGTGGGCGGCGCCCAGGATGGCCTCGGCTTCCTTGCCGGTCAGGTTCTTGGGGCGCAGGTCCACCAGCATGACGTGGCTTTCCGTGCCGCCGGAGACGATGCGCAGGCCGCGCTCGATCAGCGTGTCGGCGAGCACCTTGGCGTTCTTGACGACCTGCTCCTGGTAGGCCTTGAACTCGGGCGTCAGCGCTTCCTTGAAGGCCACGGCCTTGCCGGCGATGACGTGCATCAGCGGGCCGCCCTGGATGCCGGGGAAGATGGCCGAGTTGATCTTCTTGGCGATCGCCTCGTCGTTCGTCAGGATGATGCCGCCGCGCGGGCCGCGCAGGCTCTTGTGCGTGGTGGACGTGACGACGTCGGCATGGGGCAGGGGGTTGGGGTAGACGCCCGCGGCGATCAGGCCGGCGTAGTGGGCCATGTCGACCATGAAGTAGGCGCCGATCTCCTTGGCGATCTTGCCGAAGCGCTCGAAGTCGATGCGCAGCGAGTAGGCCGAGGCGCCAGCGATGATCAGCTTGGGCTTCTTCTCGCGGGCCAGGGCCTCCATGGCGTCGTAGTCGATCGCTTCATTGGCGTCCAAGCCGTAGCTGATGACGTTGAACCACTTGCCGCTCATGTTCAGCGCCATGCCGTGGGTCAGGTGGCCGCCTTCGGCCAGGCTCATGCCCATGATGGTGTCGCCGGGCTGCAGCAGCGCGAAGAAAGCGCCCTGGTTGGCTTGCGAGCCGGAGTTGGGCTGCACGTTGGCGAATTCGGCGCCGAAGAGCTGCTTCAGGCGATCGATGGCGAGTTGCTCGACGACGTCGACGTACTCGCAGCCACCGTAGTAACGCTTGCCAGGGTAGCCCTCGGCGTACTTGTTGGTCAGCTGGCTGCCTTGGGCCTGCATGACGGCCGGCGAGGTGTAGTTCTCGCTGGCGATCAGCTCGATGTGGTCTTCCTGGCGGCGGTTCTCGTTCTGGACGGCGGTCCAGAGTTCGGGGTCGACCAAGGCGAGGGTGGAGGTGTTGCGGTCAAACATGCTGGTGTTTCCGAAGGTCAGGCGGTGAATCCCCGGCGGTCACGGCAGGCGTGATGTCCAAGGCTGCCCAGGCGAACGGCTGATAGCGGTTGTCATGTCGACAGAGGACAGCCGCCTCACGCTCCCCGGTGGTGGCCCACCTCAGGTCAGCTTGTGACCCTGATCGCCAGTCGCGTGAATGCCCAGTGTATGTCAGTGGCGCTTCAGCGCAGCAGGGCCACCTGGGCGGAGTCGCCGGTCGAGGGGGCAGACGCCGCTTCGCGCACCAGCGGCCGGACGGTCGTCATGGTCGGCACCGTGCGGCCAGCGGCGACCGCCTTCAGCAGGTCGTGCTCGGCCAGCACGCGGCCCGCATAGCCTGTGTCCTCGGCCAGATTGGCCGCGCCGACGTAATAGCGCAGGCCCTCTTCCAGGCCGCCGGCGCGCTGGATGCATTCCTTCAGCACCTGCACGCCCACCCGCAGATTGGTGACCGGATCGAAGGCCGCCAACGTGCCGCCGAAGGCTTCGTACTTGTCGTCGTGAACGCGGGTCATGACCTGCATCAGGCCCTGGGCGCCAACGGCGCTCTGCGCAAAAGGGTTGAAGCGCGACTCGATGGCCATGRTGGCCAGGATCAACGTCGGTTCGACCTTGGCGCGCTGGCCCACGGCCCAGGCTTCCTGCACGAGGCGGCTGATGGGCTCCGGCGCCACGCTGTAGCGGCGCGCCAGCCAATGGGCGACGGCGGCCTGCTGGCGGCTCAGCTCGCGGGGGTCGGTGGCGGTGGCACGGGCAATGGCATCGGGCTCGGCCGACGCCATCAGGGTGTTGCCCTCGGCCTCGGCACGCGCTTCATGGCGGGCATTCAGCCAGCCGAGGGTTGCGGATTCCACTTTCTCACGCAGGCCCGCCTKGCTCGTGAACACCAGCAGCACCGACACCACGGCCAGCCCCAGCAGGGCCAGCGTGTTGTGGCTGACCACCAGCAGGCCGTTGCCGATGTCCTTGACGAACAGCGACGCCGAATCCCGCGTGTGGCGAGCCAGGCTGAACAGGTCTTGACGTGTCGTCATTCGACTCCTTGTGCCGCAACCCGCCTCAGGCTGCCTCGATGCGAAGCGGTCTGGGTGGGGCGACGGTGATAATTTCCCGGCCGAATGCTTGGGTCTGTGGCATCTGCGTGCCCGGAGGACCTGGCCGGTTGGGCTTCAGTAAAAACCCGAAGCGACGAATTTTACGAGGCGTAGATAACCAGTCAAGGTTGTTTTGCCTCTTCAAAACTACTTTTGGTTATGAAATACAGCGATCTGAGGGACTTCATCGCCGGCCTCGAAGGCCTCGGAGAGCTCAAGCGCGTGCGTGAAAAAGTCTCGCCGGTGCTGGAGATGACGGCACTCAGCGACCGCGTGCTGCGGGCCGGCGGACCGGCCCTGCTGTTCGAGGCGCCGGCCGGGTTTTCCACCCCCGCCTTGACCAATCTTTTCGGGACAACGCGTCGCGTCGCACTCGGCATGGGCGCTGAGTCTCTGGCCGATTTGCGGGATGTCGGCCGGG
>NZ_JBFUMO010000442.1:0-5042 GCF_054049355.1 Roseateles sp. P5_E11
CATCTCGTTCACGGCTACGCTGTTCAGCTCAGACTTCAAGAACCGCCAGGTCTCGGCGACGGACCCGAATACCCTGGTCACCACCTATGTAAATGCCGGCGGCGTGAAGAACCGTGGCCTGGAGATGGAAGTCGGCAGCGGCGTCTTCGGCGGCTTCTCGGCCTATGGCTCGCTGACGCTGCAGAAGAGCAAGATCACGGACGATCTGCAGCTGACCGCTACCGGCTTCCTGCCGATCAAGGACAAGGAGTTCGGCAAGACGCCCAAGAAGATGGCCGCCCTGTCCGTGCAATACGAGCAAGGCCCGGTCTATGTGCGCCTGAAGGGCAAGTACACCGGCTCGCAGTACGTGGACCTGATGAACCAGGAAGCCGCCCCCGCTTACACCACCGGTGACCTGGACGCCGGCTTCAAGTTCGGCAACTTCGGCTCGCAGCTGAAGAACGCCCAACTGCGCCTGAACGTCAGCAACATCGGCAATGCGAAGTACCGCAGCGCGTCTTCGATCCTGACCAACACGCAGGCAACGCCGCTGCGGACGACGAATGGCTCGACCGCATCGCAATCTGCCAGCACCGAGTTCTACTACCTCGGTGCCCCGCGCTTCACCTCGCTGACCTTCAGCGTGGATTTCGAGTAAGTAGCTTGACTGCCGGGTGCACAAGGCCCGGTCAGTCGGTTCGGCAACCGCGAGTGCAGCCAGAAGCTGCCTCGCGGTTTTTTTGTTGCCGGGGCCTGGTTTTCAGCGGTGGATGTCGCCCAGGCAGAGGTACTTCACCTCGACATAGTCCTCGATGCCCTGGCGCCCGCCCTCGCGGCCCAGGCCCGATTGCTTGACGCCGCCAAACGGCACCTCGGCCGTCGAGATCAGGCCGGTGTTGACGCCCACCATGCCGTATTCCAGCGCCTCGCCGACGCGGAAGATGCGGCCGATGTCGCGGCTGTAGAAATAGCTGGCCAGGCCGAACTCGGTGGAGTTGGCCAACCGGATCGCGTCCTCTTCGGTCTGGAACTTGAAGATGGGCGCCACCGGGCCGAAGGTCTCCTCGCGCGAGCACAGCATCTGCGGCGTCGCATCGGCCAGCAGCGTCGGCTCGAAGAAGTTGCCGCCGGCGGTCTCGATGCGCTTGCCGCCCGCCAGCAGTTTGGCACCCAAGGCGATGGCGTCGGCGACATGGGTCTGGACCTTTTCCAGCGCTGCAGCGTCGATCAGCGGCCCGACATTGATGCCGGCATCAAACCCATTACCTGTCTTCAGCGCCGCGACCTTGGCCGCGAATTTCTCCAGGAAGGCGTCGTAGACACCCGCCTGTACATAGATGCGGTTGGCGCAGACGCAGGTCTGACCGGCATTGCGGTATTTGCTGGCGATGGCGCCTTCCACGGCGGAGTCGAGGTCGGCGTCGTCGAAGACGATGAAGGGCGCGTTGCCGCCCAGCTCCAGGCTGAGCTTCTTGATCGACGGCGCGCACTGTTTCATCAGGATGCGGCCGACCTCCGTGCTGCCGGTGAAAGACAGATGGCGCACGACATCGCTCTCGCACAGCACCTGGCCGATCTCGATGGACTGCTGGGAGTCCGCCGTCAGCACGTTCAGCACGCCGGCCGGCATGCCGGCCTGCTGGGCCAGTTCGGCAGCAGCCAGGGCCGTCAGTGGCGTCGCCTCGGCCGGCTTGATGATGACGGTGCAGCCGGCGGCCAGGGCCGGGGCGACCTTGCGCGTGATCATCGCCAACGGGAAGTTCCACGGCGTGATGGCCGCGCAGACGCCGACGGCCTGCTTGATGACCAGGTAGCGCTTGGTTGGGTCGGTCGTCGGGATGGTCTCGCCGTAGACGCGCTTGCCCTCMTCGGCGAACCAGTCGAGGAAGCTGGCGCCATAGATGACTTCGCCGCGCGCTTCGGCCAGCGGCTTGCCCTGCTCGGCCGTCATCAGCCGGGCCAGGTCGTCGGCGTGCTTGACCAGCAGTTGCTGCCAGCGCACCAGCACCGCGGCGCGCTCCTTGGYCGGCTTGGAGCGCCAGGCGTTCAGCGCATTGGCGGCGGCGGCGATCGCCGAATCGGCGTCGGCGCGGCCGAGGTTGGGCACCTGGGCCAGTTCGCGGCCGGTAGCCGGATCGTTGACCGCAAACGTGGCGGAGCCGCCGACCCATTCGCCATTGATCAGGGCCTGCGTGCGCAGCAGACCGGGATTCTCGAGCGCCTCCAGCGGCGAATTCGCGTCCATCAAGGTTCTCCAATCGAATTGAGAGGCACTCTACCCGGGCGATGTAAAGCCCCCTCTCTACAATCGCCCCTCCTTGTCACAGACCTTTTCCAGGAAACCCCGGATGAAAGCCGCCGAGATCCGCCAGACCTTTCTGAAGTTCTTCGAGTCGAAAGGCCACCAGATCGTCGCGTCCAGTCCCGTCGTGCCGGGCGACGACCCGACGCTGCTGTTCACGAACGCCGGCATGAACCAGTTCAAGGACGTGTTCCTGGGCTTTGACAAGCGCGCCTACTCGCGCGCCACCACCAGCCAGAAGTGCATCCGCGCCGGCGGCAAGCACAACGACCTGGACAACGTCGGCTACACGGCGCGCCATCACACCTTCTTCGAGATGCTGGGCAACTTCAGCTTCGGCGACTATTTCAAGAAGGACGCGATCAGCTATGCCTGGGAGCTGCTGACAGTCAACTTCAAGTTGCCGGCCGACAAGCTCTGGGTCACCGTCTACGAGGAAGACGACGAGGCCTACGAGATCTGGAACAAGACGGTGGGCGTGCCCGCCGAGCGCATCGTGCGCATCGGCGACAACAAGGGCGCGCGCTACATGTCCGACAACTTCTGGATGATGGGCGACACGGGCCCCTGCGGCCCCTGCACCGAGATCTTCTACGACCACGGCCCCGACGTCGCTGGCGGCCCCCCGGGCTCGGCCGAGCAGGACGGCGACCGCTACATCGAGATCTGGAACAACGTCTTCATGCAGTTCAACCGGACTGAAGACGGCGTGATGCACCCGCTGCCCAAGCCGAGCGTGGACACGGGCATGGGCCTGGAGCGCCTGGCTGCGGTTCTGCAGCATGTGCATTCCAACTATGAGATCGACACCTTCGTGACGCTGCTGGCTGCGGCCAAAAAGGCTGTGGACGCGGCCGGTGGTGGCGACTGTGACGCCACCAGCCCGTCGCTGAAGGTCATCGCCGACCACATCCGCGCCTGCTCGTTCACCATCGTCGACGGTGTCATTCCCGGCAACGCCGGCCGCGGCTATGTGCTGCGCCGCATCGCCCGCCGCGCCATCCGCCACGGCTACAAGCTCGGCGCCCGCACGCCGTTCTTCCACAAGCTGGTCGCGGCGCTGAGCGCCGAGATGGGCGAGGCCTATCCCGAGCTGCGCCAGGCGCAGGCCCGTGTGACCGATGTGCTGAAGCAGGAGGAAGAGCGCTTCTTCCAGACCATCGCCACCGGCATGGAAATCCTCGAGGCCGCGCTGGCCAAGGGCGGCAACGTCGATGGCGACACGGCCTTCAAGCTGCATGACACCTACGGCTTCCCGGTCGACCTGACCGCCGACGTCTGCCGCGAGCGCGGCGTGACGGTGGACGAGACGCGCTTCAACGAACTGCTGGACGAGCAGAAGAACCGCGCCCGCGCCGCCGGCAAGYTCAAGATGGCGCAAGGCCTGGCCTACAGCGGCGCGCCGACCGAGTTCCACGGCTACGAGCACCTCGTCTGCGAGCACAGCAAGGTCACCGCCATCTACATCGATGGCGCTCAGGTCAACGAGGCGCAGGCTGGTGACGACGCCGTCATCGTGCTCGACCACACGCCCTTCTACGCCGAGAGCGGCGGCCAGGTCGGCGACGCCGGCGAGCTGCGCAACGGCACGACGCGCGTCGTCGTCGCGGACACGATCAAGATCCAGGCCGATGTGTTCGGCCATCATGGCCAGGTCGTGGAAGGCTCGGTCAAGGTGGGCGATGTGTTCGTTGCCCGCGTTGACGCCGAGCGCCGCGCCAAGACCGTGCGCAACCACAGCGCCACCCACCTGATGCACAAGGCCCTGCGCGAGGTGCTGGGTGCCCACGTGCAGCAGAAGGGCTCGCTGGTTACGCCTGAGCGCACGCGCTTCGACTTCGCGCACAACGCGCCGATGACGGCCGAGGAGATCCGCGAGGTCGAGTCGCTCGTGAATGCCGAGATCCTGGGCAATGCCGGGGCCAACGCCCAGGTCATGGCGCTGGACGACGCGCAGAAGTCGGGCGCCATGATGCTTTTCGGCGAGAAGTACGGCGAGACGGTGCGGGTGCTGTCCATCGGCTCCTCCAAGGAGCTGTGCGGCGGCACCCATGTGAAGGCCACGGGCGACATCGGCCTGTTCAAGATCGTGGCCGAGTCGGGCGTTGCAGCTGGCATCCGCCGCGTCGAAGCCGTCACCGGCGACAACGCGCTGGCCTATCTGCAGCTGCTGGAAACCACGGTGCAGGGTGCCGCGATGACGCTCAAGACCTCGCCGCACGAGCTGGGTGCCCGTCTGCACGCGGTGCTGGACCAGATCAAGTCGTTGGAGAAGGAACTCACCGCTGCCAAGAGCAAGCTGGCCTCCGCCCAGGGCGATGAGCTGCTGGCCCAGGCCGTGGACGTGGGTGGCATCAAGGTGCTGGCCGCCAAGCTGGAAGGCGCCGACGCCAAGACGCTGCGCGAGACCATGGACAAGCTCAAGGACAAGCTGAAGACGGCGGCCATCGTGCTGGCCGCGGTCGACGGCGACAAGGTCCAGCTGGCGGCCGGCGTGACCGCCGACAGCGTGGGCAAGGTCAAGGCCGGCGAGCTCGTCAACTTCGTCGCCCAGCAGGTGGGCGGCAAGGGCGGCGGCAAGCCCGACCTTGCCATGGCCGGCGGCACGCAGCCGGCCGGCGTGGCCGCGGCGCTGCAGAGCGTGGCGGGCTGGGTGGCTGAGCGCGTGTAGTCAACACCTGGCCCTCGCCCTGAACAGGCCCGCTGATCGCGGGCCTTTTTCTTTGATGGATACGGCCTGGGGCAGCAAGCTGCCGAC
>NZ_JBFUMO010000443.1:0-5021 GCF_054049355.1 Roseateles sp. P5_E11
GGAGGGGCCTTGCGCCTGTGCGAGTCCACAGGCCAGCAGCAAAAAGGCAGTCAGGAATCTCAAGCTCGAACACTCGCTCTTCGGGGGCCGCGAATCCTAGCCCGAGCGCGTCCATAGAATCCCGCCCCTATGTCGAGCCGTCCGTCTTCCTCTCCCGCCGCTGCACCTGCCGCTTATGGCGAAGCTTCCATCCGCGTTCTCAAGGGCCTGGAACCCGTCAAGCAGCGGCCGGGCATGTACACCCGCACCGAAAACCCGCTGCACTGCATCCAGGAAGTCATCGACAACGCCGCCGACGAGGCGCTGGGCGGTTTTGGCAAGCGCATCGACGTGACCTTGCATGCCGATGGCTCGGTGTCAGTCGCCGACGACGGCCGGGGCATTCCCTTCGGCCTGCACCCGGAAGAAGGCGTGCCCGTCGTCGAGATCGTCTTCACGCGGCTGCATGCCGGCGGCAAGTTCGACAAGGGCTCGGGCGGCGCCTACAGCTTCTCCGGCGGCCTGCACGGCGTGGGCGTGTCGGTGACCAATGCGCTGGCCAAGCGGCTGGAAGTGGCCGTGTGGCGCGACAAGCAGGTGGCTGGTATCGCCTTCGAGCACGGCGACGTGAAGCAGCAGGTCGTCACCCGCCCCGCTGCCAGCGGTGACCGCAAGCAGGGCACGACGGTGCGCGTCTGGCCCGAGGCCAAGTACTTCGAGAGCGCCGAGCTGCCCAAGCACGAATTGGTGCACTTGCTGCGCTCCAAGGCCGTGCTGATGCCCGGCGTGACCGTCACACTGAAGATCGAGAAGACCGGCGAGACGACCACCTGGCTCTACAAGGCCGGCCTGCGCGACTATCTTGCGCAGTCGCTCAACAGCGACCCGTTGATCCCGCTGTTCGAGGGCGAGGGCTTTGCCACCGCCGGCGAGAGCGAGAACTTTGCCGAAGGCGAGGGCGCCGCCTGGTGCGTGGCCTTTACCGAGGACGGCGCACCACTGCGCGAGAGCTATGTGARCCTGATCCCGACGGTCGCCGGCGGTACGCACGAGTCGGGCCTGAAGGACGGCCTGTTCGGCGCGGTCAAGGGCTTCATCGAGATGCACTCGCTGCTGCCCAAGGGCGTCAAGCTGATGCCTGACGACGTGTTCTCGCGCGCCAGCTTCGTGCTGTCCGCCAAGGTGCTGGACCCGCAGTTCCAGGGCCAGACCAAGGAGCGCCTGAACTCGCGCGACGCGCTGCGCCTGGTGTCGGCGTACGTGAAGCCGGCCCTGGAGCTGTGGCTGAACCACCATGTGGACCATGGCAAGAAGCTGGCCGACCTGGTCATCAAGCAGGCACAAACTCGGCAACGCGCCAGTCAGAAAGTTGAAAAACGAAAAGGCTCCGGCGTGGCCGTGCTGCCCGGCAAGCTGACCGACTGCGAAAGCCGCGACCTGCTGCACAACGAGGTCTTCCTCGTCGAGGGCGACTCTGCCGGCGGCAGCGCCAAGATGGGCCGCGACAAGGAGACGCAGGCCATCCTGCCGCTGCGCGGCAAGGTGCTGAACTCCTGGGAGGTCGAGCGCGATCTGCTGTTCAAGAACAACGAGATCCACGACATCTCGGTCGCGCTGGGCGTGGACCCGCACGGCCCCAACGACACGCCGGACCTGAGCGGCCTGCGCTACGGCAAGGTCTGCATCCTGTCGGACGCCGACGTCGACGGCTCGCACATCCAGGTGCTGCTGCTGACGTTGTTCTTCCGCCATTTCCCCAAGCTGGTTGAGACCGGACACGTATTCGTCGCCCGCCCGCCGCTGTACCGCGTCGATGCACCCGCACGCGGCAAGAAGCCCGCCGCCAAGCTCTACGCGCTGGACGACGGCGAGCTGACCGCGACGCTGGACAAGCTGCGCAAGGAGGGCGCGCGGGAAGGCTCGTGGAGCATCAGCCGCTTCAAGGGCCTGGGCGAGATGAACGCCGAGCAACTGTGGGACACGACGCTGAACCCCGAGACCCGCCGCCTGTCGCGCGTGGAATACGGGCAGCTCGACTTCGGCGCGACGGTGGACGCCTTCAACAAGCTGATGGGCAAGGGCGAGGCCGCCTCGCGCCGCGAGCTGATGGAGCTGCACGGCGACACGGTCGAGATTGACGTCTGAGCCCCCCCAAGCTAGGGGCGGGGTGACTCTCTGTTGACGCGGGTGATGGGCGGCGAAGAATGGCGCCCACCCTATTCAAAGGAGCTGCCATGCGTCAGCACAAGTTTGCGATCCGCGCCGTCGTTCTCTGCCTCGGTGCCGCCGCCATGTCGGCGGCCCTCGCCGCGCCCAAGGACGAAGTCGAGCTCATCGTTGGCCATAAGGTCAACGGCGGTGGCGCTGTGCGCGCCGAGGTCGGTCGCGGTGGCGGTCGCGTCGTCGAGGACTTGTCCGAGATCGACGCTCTCGTCGTCAGCATGCCGCGCGGCGCCGCCAAGGCACTGGCCCGCCACGCCCAGGTCGATTTCGTCGATGAACCGGTCGAGCGTCACATCCTCGGCAATCGCAGCATCCGCGTCGCCGGCTCGCAGGCCCAGGTCGCGCCCTACGGCATTGCGATGGTGCAGGCCGATCAGCTTTCCGACGCCCAGGCCGGCAACCGGCGTGTGTGCATCGTCGACTCGGGCATCAATGGCACCCACGAGGATTTGGCCGGCATCCCGATGACGGGCCAGAACTTCACCAAGTCCGGCGCCTGGAACACGGACGAAAACTCTCACGGCACCCATGTGGCCGGCACGATCGCGGCGCTGAACAACGCGGTCGGGGTCGTCGGCGTGGCGCCGTCGGGCCGCCTGAACCTGCATATCGCCAAGGTCTTCGACGCCAGCGGCAGCGCCAGCGACGCGGTGATCTCGCGTGCCATGTTGGGTTGCGGGCGCGCCGGCGCCAACGTCATCAGCATGTCGCTGGGTGGCGCCACCGGCAGCCGCACCGAGGCGCGCACCGTGGMCAAGCTGGCCAGCCAGGGCATCCTGCTGGTCGCGGCAGCCGGCAACGAAGGTGACAACACGCTGTCCTACCCGGCCGCCTTCGCCGAGGTCGTGTCGATTGCAGCTGTCGACGCCAACAAGCTCGTTGCCAGCTTCTCGCAGTTCAACGCTGACGTCGAGCTCGCCGCCCCCGGTGTGGCCGTGCTGTCGACCGTGCCGGCCTACAGCCAGACAGGCGCCTCGTTGACCGTCGCTGGCGGCAGCTTCACCGTGCAGTCCATGGACGGTTCACCCCGCAGCAGCGCCAGCGGTTCACTGGCCGACTTCGGCCTTGGCAGCGCCGCCACGCCGGGCAGCATGAACGGCAAGGTCTGCCTGATCCAGCGCGGCACCATCGCCTTCGCCGACAAGGTGCTGAACTGCCAGAGCAGTGGCGGCGTCGGTGCGGTCATCTACAACAACACGACGGGCGACCTGCTCGGCACATTGGGTGAGACCGTGACGACCATCCCGTCCGTCGGGGCCACCCAGGCAGACGGCGCGACCCTGCTGGGCCAGCTCGGCCAGTCGGCCAGCGTCGCCGTCTTCGGCCTGCCCGACCTGTACGCCAGCTACAGCGGCACGTCGATGGCGACGCCCCATGCATCCGCCGTTGCGGCCCTGGTGTGGAGCCTGCATGCCGGTTGCACGGCCACGCAATTGCGTGCGTCGCTGAACAAGAGCGCGCTGGACMTTGGCGCCCCCGGCCGTGACGACTACTACGGTAACGGCCTCGTGCAGGCCAAGGCAGCGCACGACCGCATCGCCGCGCTGGGCTGCGGCAACTGAGCAGGCGCCCCGGCGCCGGGGACAGAGTCAAAGCGCGGCACAATCCCGCGCCGTGATGACCGCCCCCGCCCCCGCCATTTGCCAATGCCCCGCGACGCTGCCCGCCGGGTGGAGCCGCGCTCAGCCGAGCGGATCGGGGGCCTGATGCAGACGGTCTTCAACGCCGGGCACGCGCTGCACGCGGCCACGCACGAGTTCTTCCGCGGCCGGCTGGTGCCGGCCTTCGAGGTCCCGGCGCGCGCCGACTACATCCTGCAGGCGGTGAGGGCTGCGGGCCTGGGTGAGGTGCTCGCGCCGGTCGACCACGGCCGCGCGCCGCTGGAGCGTGTGCATTCAGCGCGCTACCTGGATTTCATCGAGGGCGCGCACGCCGAGTGGCTCTCCACCGGTGGCGAGGGCGATGCCTTCCCGGCCGTGTGGCCGGTGCGTTCGTTGCGCAGTGACCTCGAGCCGATAAGTTTCGCGGCCCGCATGGGCCTGTATTCGATGGACAGTGGCACGCCGCTGACGGCCGGCAGCTGGGCTGCGGCCCATGCCGGCGCGCAGGCGTCGCTGACCGCACTCGATTTGGTGTTGGCCGGTGAGCGCTCGGCCTATGTGCTGACGCGCCCTCCTGGCCATCACGCCGGCGCCGACTTCTTCGGCGGCTACTGCTTCATCAACAACGCCGCCGTTGCCGCGCAKGCTGCACGCGACGCGGGCCTGGCTCGTGTGGCCATCCTGGACGTGGATTACCACCACGGCAACGGCACCCAGGCCATCTTCTACGACCGCGCCGACGTGTTCTTCGCCAGCCTCCACGGTGACCCGCGCACCGAGTACCCGTTCTTCCTCGGTCATGCCGACGAGACCGGCGCAGGCGAGGGCGTCGGCTTCAATGCCAACTTCCCGCTGCCGGTGGGCGTGGACAACGACGACTGGTTCGCTGCACTGGACGCGGCGCTCGCGCGGCTGACAGCCTTCAAGCCCGATCTGCTCATCGTCTCCCTCGGCGTGGACACCTATGGCGGGGACCCGATCTCGCACTTCAAGCTGGACGAGCCCGAGTTCCGCCGCATGGGCCAGCGCCTGGCTGCGTTCGGCGCGCCGACGTTGTTCATCCAGGAAGGCGGCTACGCGACCGAGGCCATCGGCCGCAACGTCGTCGCCGTGCTGGCTGGGTTCGAGACTGAATGACGACCCCCACGCTCGCTCCGCTCACTGCCCCCCGAGGGGGCTGGACCTCCCTTGGGGCGGCCCGGCGGGAGGTCCCATGAG
>NZ_JBFUMO010000444.1:0-5008 GCF_054049355.1 Roseateles sp. P5_E11
GCATTGGACAGCAGCCAGGGCGGTGCGACGACGGGCAGGTCCAGCAGGTCGAAGGAGAAGGCCGCGGGGACGATGACCTCCTCGCCGCCTGCACTGAGCGCCATGCCGGGCTCGATGGTGATGCGGCGCGCGCTGTCGAGATCCAGACCACCTTCGGGCAGCGGCGCGGCGGCGCTGGCGATGGGCGCGATGGCGTCGTCATCGAAAGCCAGGGCCAGGCCCTCGACCACGCCGGCGCTGAGGGCGCGATTGAGCAGGGCGATGCGGCGCGCCCGCTGGTTCTGCTCGGCCTCCAGCAGCGGCGCGGTCAGGGCACGGCCGGCGAAGGCGTTCATGCGCCGCTCGCCATCGGGCGCGGTGCGGCTGGACAGGCGGGGCTGCACGGCCACGGCGATCTCGCCGGAGCCCAGGGCAAGTCGCTGCCCTTGGCCGGTGCCGGCCGGCGGCGTGACCTTCAGCGCGACGATGCGCGCGCCGTCCAGGGCGGGGGTGCTGCGGTCGCTGGCCATGGTGATGGGCTCCGGTTCAACGCGGCTTGGCAGGCATGAAGCGCGCTGCCAGCACCTTGTCGAGATTGGCCTTGCCGCGCGCCGGCACTTTGATGTCGGCCGACAGGCGCTGCGCCTCCTGGCCGCTGCTGCGCGAAAGCGTGCGGCCCATGTCGAGCAGCTGTTCGCTGCCGGCGAGCTTGTGCAGGGCCTCCTTGTCTTCCAGCAGGTCGGGGCGCTGGGCGGCCAGCTTGGCCAGGCCGTCGGCCACGCCCGGCGTGTTCAGCGCCGTGGCGACCTCGGCTACTGCGGCTTCGTCCATGGTCTTGTGCGCCTCCAACTGCGCCAGCGCGGCGTGAGCCATCAGCGGCTCGGAGAACTTGGTGGCGGACAGCAGCTTGACCGCCTCGGCGCGCGCCAGCGAGTCGGAGCGGGCGAGCAGCTTGTCCACGCGTTCCGTTTCACCCAATGCCTTGAAACGCTCGCGGATGATGTTGTCGGGGTTGGGGCCTTCGTTGATGACGGCGACGGCCACGCCTTCCACCTCGGGGCGTAGCGACACATTGCGCCGCCGGGCATACCAGAGGGTGGTCTGGGCGTTGACGAGGCTGGCCCAGGCGGTGTCGACGGGGTCGGTGATGGCCGGCGGCGGGAACAGCCCGGTCTTCACCAGTCGCGTGTTCTCTAGCAGGCGCAGCGACTCCGCCGGTGAACGCCTGAGGGCCAGCCGCGTGGCAGGTACGACCAGGGCGCGCGTGAGTCGCTGCTGCAACTCGCGCGCYCGTTGCGCCAGGGCCTCGCGGGGCACGGGCACGAGGATGCTGACGAAGGTCGAGGCCTGGGCCTGGGCGGCCAGTTGCAGGTCGATGGGCGGCAGGGTCAGCGACTCCTCGACCAGCATGGCGATCTCGTCCTGCGGCACCAGCGTCAGCTCGGCATCGATGCCGGCGGGCAGCCAGCTCTGGCTGAAGTCCGCCGTGTTGACGGCCGCGGCGGGCAGCGGGCCGGCGGCCGRCAGGGCGGAGAAGAACTGGGCGGCGCTGGGCCGCGCACCCAGGGGCCGCTTCATGACGTCGTCCAGCTGCGCCTGGTACTGGGCCAGGTGGGCCTCGCGCAGCAGGCGCGGCGCAAAGCCGAAGCCGAGCACGTCGGCGTGCGACTGGCCGGCGGTGCGGCGGGCGAGGTGGACGTCGATCCAGCGCACCGTGTCGCCGGTCAGTRCCACCAGGGCCAGGGCCAGGGTTTCGGCCGGCAGGCTGGGGCCGGCCTGCTGCACGAAGACCTCGCGCGCAAGCTCGCCGCGCAGCGCGTCGACGCGGTCGCCAGGTGCGTCGGCCACGTAATGCAGCGTCAGCGCGCTGGCCTCGACGATGTCGCCCGGCTCCACGGTGCGCTCGGCATCCAGGCCGGTGGGGTAGCTGGAGACCGGGTTGGCGCTGAACTCCAGCGCGCGCAGGCCCAGCACGAAGATGCCGGTGCGGTTGCGCAGCGGCGGGGTCAGCAGCTTCTTCTTGCCGCTGAGCTGCTGGGCCAGCGTCTGCAGCTGGAAGAGCTGGGCCAGCGACACCCGCACCGGTCCGGTCAGCGCGACCAGCTCGCCGGCCGTCGTGTAGCCAAAGCCCGGGCTGACCTGCAGCTCGGTCGCCACGCTGCCCTGGGAGACCTCCAGCCCCTCGACCACGCCCGCGCCCAGGGCGCGCGCGAAACCGGCCTGGCGGGCCAGGAAATAGGACTGCTCGCGAGTCAGGTCGCGCGCGGCCAGGAACTTGCCGTCAAACCAGCGCGGCCGCACGCGGTGCGACTCCTCCACCATCAGGTTGGCCTCGCGCAGCGAACGGGCGGTGTCGACGCTGACGACGGTGCGCTGGGTGCCGCTGGCGGCGCCGATTGAGACCTGGGGGGCTTTCTGGATGGCCATGGCGGTCTCCAATCAAATACCGAAGACGGCCGCCAGCGCATCGGCGGGATAGGCGAAACGGCGGCTGGTGTTGTCGATGTGGGCGGCGTCCAGCGCCGTGAAGACCGGCGTGGGGCGCGTGCCGGCGGGCACGGCGGCGGGCGCTTCGACAGTGGGGATCAGCAGTCGCGCGRGGAAGAGCGAGGTCGGGTCGGCCAGCGAGTCCGAGCCATCGGCCGCTGCGCCATGCTCGGGCAGGGGCGGCAAGGCCTCGCCGTCGGGGCGGGCGAGGTCGTGGGCGTGCGGGTTGGTGGCGTCGCTCCAGCCATCGAGCAAGGCCTCGCGCAGGGCGTCGGGCCGATCGGCCGGGGCCAGCGCCCGCACGGCCTGGAAGCGCGAGCGGGGCAGGAAGTCGGTGGTCGGTGCGCCCTTCGCATCCGGCCGAAGCACCAGCTCGAAGCGGAAGGCATCGCGCACGCGATTGGGCACCAGGGCGTCCGTCGCGTCGAAGGCGCCCTGGGCAAAGCTGGGCGTGCGGCCGCGGGCCTGGGGCGTGAAGCGCAGGAAGAGATCGGCCACCACGCCTTGCGCGCCATGGGCAGCGCGCAGCGCATCGGCCGATTGCGCCAGGAACCAGGGTTCCAGGCGCACGCACCAGGAGCGCGGTACTTCGATAAGGCGGCCCAGGCGGTCGATGGCCAGGCCGGCGCCGACCTTGAGCTCGTGCTCGGTGCCTGCTTCGTTGGCGACCGCCTCGGCCTTGAGTCCGATCAGCGTGCCGGCACCGGCCAGGTAGGCCAGGGCGCGCGCCAGGCGGGAGCGGTGGTAGGTCTGCTCGTCGCGGAAGTCGTCGCTGCCCAGCAGTACGCCGGTGTCGTAGAAGGGGCGGTCGGGCCGGTCCAGGCGATCGGCGGCTTCCAGGGCATCGACTTCATCGAGGGCGTTCATGGGATCAGTCCTCTGTCAATCGGCGTCACCGGAGGGCGCGGCACGATCAGGCCCGTGCTCACGCTCACGTCCAGCGACACCGGCTCGCTCTCCACGCCCTGGTCGTTGATGACGACGAGGGTGAAGCGGTGCTTGCCGGCCGCGAGCTTGTTCTCGACCAGCAGCACCGGTTTCTCCTGCTCCAGTGGCTTGCCGACAGGCAGCACGGCCATGGCGGGTCTCACCGCACGGGGCCGAGATAGGTGTAGCGGTAGCTCTTGATGACACCGCCGATGTCGAAGGACTTGGAGCCATTGAGCTCGAAGTTCTTGCCGAGGTCGGCGACCTGCGGGCCGGCGATCACGGCGGTCGGGCGCTCGCGGTCGGCCACGATGATGTCGACCACGTCTGGCAGCGACACATTGCCCGAGTCGTCGATGACCTCCAGCTGGAACTTGTGCCGGCCGCGGGCCAGCGGGCTGCGCGGGTCGACCTCGACGACGACGGTTGGCTGGTCGGTTTCGAAGGGAACGTTGATTTCGAGCTTGGCCATGGTGGCACTCCTTGGGAGGTTGAGGCTGGGTTATTCGGGGGCAGAAAGTCGCGTGAAGCGCCAGCGCGCGATCACGCCGTCGGGCGGGGGTTCGGAGCGGCGGCCGTCGAGCAGCAGATTGCCGCCCGGGCTGCCGATGGCAGCGGCGTCCAGATGGGCGCGTGGTGCTCCGTCAAAGGCGACCAGGCCGGCGCTGTCGTCCAGCCGCCAGTCCAGCGCACCGCCACCGGTGATGCGGTCGCCGCGGCCAACGCCGCTGCGACTGATGCGCGCCACCTCCAGCGGCACCGGCGCGCGCAGATAGCTGTCCACGCCGACAAGAGAGGCGATGCCGACCATGAAGGGCTCGCGCGCGGCCATCACCTTGACGAGGACATGGGCCGGCGCGATCTCCTCGGCCAGGTTGCGCACCATGGCGATCAGGTCGGCATCCAGCCCTTCGTGGACAAGCACGGTGGCGCGGTGGGCGGTGCGCTCGTAGACGCTGGCGACGGTCTCGCGCTCGGCTTCGGAATCAATCTCCTCGCCGAACAGCGCCAGGAACTCGCGGCGGGCCTGGGCGTCGTCGGCATCGCCCAGCGTCAGCGTGTCGCCGACGAAGGAATTGCCGGAGACGACGAGGCCGGGCAGCAGCGGATCGTCGCTGCGCTCCAGGTCGATGCCCAGCAGCGTGGCCAGCGTGCGGCGCAGGCGGAAATCCTCCAGCACGATGACGCGGCCGAGGCTCACGGCGCCATCCGTGGCGATGTCCAGGGCCAAGGCCAGGCCGCCGCGCGTGCCACGCAGCCGGCGCAGCAGCGGCGCATTGGCCAGCCAGGCGCGCTTGTGCGTCGTGGGCAGGCGAGAGGGGAAACGTTCGCCGGTCCAGCGGGCCAGCCAGTCCAGCGCATCGGCCGGTGTGCTGGCTGGGGCGGTCAGCACGCGGGCATCGGCGACCTGATCTTCCAGGGGCGTCAGCAAGCTTTCGAACAGGCCGATGAAGCGCTCGAGGAAGTCGTGGCGCGTGGCGTCCCCGCTTGCAGTCCGGTCGAAGACGGCATCGTCCCGGTAGAGCTCGGGCAGGTAGCGGCGCAGATAGGAGAAGCGATCGCCCCAGACGCGCACGGCGGCGATCTGCGGCGTGGCGCGGCCGTTGCCATAGAG
>NZ_JBFUMO010000445.1:0-5002 GCF_054049355.1 Roseateles sp. P5_E11
GGGATGACCAGCCACAGCGGCGAATGCAGGCCCGTCGGGAACGCGGCCTGGATGGCCTCGAAGTTCTCGCTCAGGTGCGGGCTGGACATCAGCGCGAACATGTAGGCGCCGACCGCGTAGAAAGCGACGTAGCCCAGGTCCAGCAGGCCGGCATAGCCAACGACGATGTTCAGCCCCAGCGCCAGCAGCACGTAGAGCAGCGCCAGGTCGATGATGCGGACCGGACCATTGCCGAGCTGCTGTGCGAACAACGGCACAACGAGCAGGCCGATGGCGGCCGCGAGGAAGGTGAAGATTTTCTTGGTGTCCATGTCTTGTCTCCCTTCAGGCGCGATCGGCCACACGCTCGCCGAGCAGGCCCGAGGGGCGCAGCGTCAGCACGAGGATGAGGGCGACGAAGGCGAAGATGTCGGCGTAGTGGCTGCCCAGCACGCCACCGGTCAGGTCGCCCAGGTAGCCTGCGCCGATGGCCTCGATGAGGCCGAGCAGCACGCCGCCCACCACCGCGCCGGCCAGGTTGCCGATGCCGCCCAGCACCGCGGCCGTGAAGGCCTTCAGCCCGGGCATGAAGCCCATGGTGTGCTGCACGGTGCCGTAGTTGGCCGCCCACATCAGGCCGGCCACTGCGGCGAGCGCAGCGCCGATGACGAAGGTRGTGGAGATGATGAAGTCGGGCTTCACGCCCATCAAGCCGGCCACGCGCGGGTTCTCGGCGGTGGCGCGCATCGCGCGGCCCAGCTTGGTGTAGTTCACCAGGTACATCAGGCCGGCCAGGATGCAGACCGTCAGGCCCAGGATCAGGCATTGCGTGACGGTGATGACGGGGCCGCCCAGGTCGAACGGCGTGGTGGGCAGCAGCAGCGGGAAGGGCTTGGGGTTCGGCTTCCAGATGATCATCGCCAGCACCTGCAGCAGCAGCGACATGCCCATGGCGGTGATCAGCGGCGCCAGGCGCGGCGCGTTGCGCAGCGGCCGGTAGGCGATCTTCTCAACTGCGTAGTTCAACGTCGCGCAGACGACGATGGCGGCGGCCAGGCCGATCAGCATCAGCAGCCAGCCGGGAATGCCGGAATCCGCCAGCAGCGTGACCAGCGTCCAGCTGACCATGGCGCCCACCATCAGGATCTCGCCGTGGGCGAAATTGATGAGGTTGATGATGCCGTAGACCATCGTGTAGCCCAGGGCGACGAGGGCATACATGCTCCCCAGCACCAGGCCGTTGATGATCTGTTGAATCAGAGTCTCCATGAGGGCTCCAGGAATAATTGTTGGGGCGCAGCATGCGCCAAGCGACCCGGGATAAATCGCAACCCTCGTGCCAATCAAGACGTTTCAAGGGTATTCACCGACGGTATGAAACCCTCGACCGTTTGATCCGTCCCCAGAGGGTGACCCTGGTCAGATTTCACGAGTGTCGACCAGCAAAAACTGGGCGGAAATCCGCACAAACCGCAGCGACTGCGAGCGGTTCTCCGCCAGCGTCGAAAAAACTGCTGCAGGCGCTGTCGTGCGCGCCATCGCATGGGCAAACTACACGGCCCTGCCATGGTTGTGACTGCCTCTCTTCGCCCGCGCGCGCTGCGCCTCCTCCGCCTGCTGAGCCGGCCGGGCTTCCATCTCTTCCTGACAGGCTTGCTGATGGTGCTCGGCTTCGTGCTCGCGCACCGCATCAGTGAACGCAGCGGYCGCGAGCAGTTGTCGGCACTCAGCACCGAGCGGCTGGAGCTCTATGCCTCCAACCTTGCTGCCGAGCTGGGCCGACACGCCTCCCTGCCCAGCTTGCTGGCCATCGCGCCGACGCTGCAGGCCCTGATGCAGGCGCCGGGCGACGAAGCGACCCGCCGGGCCGCCAGCCAGATGCTGGCCCGCGTCAATGTGCGCGCCGGCACCCACCAGATCTTTGTCGCCGACGCCAAGGGCCAGGTCTTGTCGGCCAGCGAAGCGCTGACGCCGCCGGCGCGGCTGGCCGAGRCCCTCGCCCAGGGCCGCACCCACTTCTTTGCCGCCGATGCCAACACCGGCAGCACCGACTTCTATCTGCTGCACCCGCTGCGCGGGGCCAGCCAGGTGTCATCGGCGGGAGCGGGTGATATCCCGCTCCGGGGCGTCATCGTCGTGCGCTTCAACCTCGCGCCACTGGAAGCGACGTGGATCGACCTCGGCCTGCGCTCGCAGAACGAACGCATCCTCATCGCTGACGATCAGGACGTCGTCATCATGAGCTCCGTGCAGGCCTGGAAGTACGCCGTGCTGGGCCACGCCGACCCGTCGCGCCGCCAGGCCCTGCAGGCCAGTGCGCGCTACCCGCAGGCCATCGGCCCCAACCTGGACCTGCCGGCTTCGCTGGAGGTGCACCAGGGCCAGCAAGTCAGCCTGCCTTTGCCCGGTGCCAAGCCCATGCTGGCGCAGCAGCGCCAGATCGTGCCGCTGGGCCTGCGCCTGGTGGCTCTGTCGGACCTGACCGAGGTGCGCCAGCGCGCCCAGCTCGCGGCCTGGGGCGGTGCAGCGTTTGGCGCCAGCATCGGCCTGCTCGTGCTCTATCTGTCGTCGCGCCGGCGCGCGCTGCGCCAGCTCACCAAAGCGCAAACGGAGCTGCAGCAGGCCCACGCCCTGCTCGAACAACTGGTGGACAGCCGCACCGCCGAGCTGCGCCAGACCAATGACGCGCTGAAGACCCAGATCGCCCAGCGCCTGCAGACCGAAGGCGAGTTGCTGCAGGCCAGCAAGCTTGCCGTGCTGGGTCAGATGTCGGCCGGGCTGTCGCACGAAGTCAACCAGCCGCTGACCGCCTTGCGCGCGCTGGCGCGCAACTCGATCCGCTTGCTGGAAGCCGGCCGCCAGGACGCGGTGGCGACCAATCTGCAGCTGATGGACGACATGGTCGAGCGCATGAGTCAGATCACGCGCCAGCTGAAGAGCTTTGCGCGCAAGGCCGATGAGCAGGTCACAGGCGCCGTGTCGCTGCTGGACTGCGTGCGCAACGCCCTGCTGCTGCTGGAGCACCGCAGCCGCGCGCTGGATGTGCAGGCCGAGATCGAGGTGCCCGCCGGCCTGCGCGTGCGGGCAGAGGCCAACCGGCTGGAGCAGGTGCTGGTCAACCTGTTCGGCAACGCCATTGACGCGATGCAGAACGAGGCCGAGCGCCAACTCCGCGTGCAGGTCATCGCACAGGATGGCGGGCGCCGCGCCCTGATGCGCGTGCAGGACAGCGGTGCCGGTGTCGGCGAGGCAGACCTGCAGCGCCTGTTCGAGCCCTTCTTCACCACCAAGCCCGCTGGCGAAGGCCTGGGGCTGGGCCTGGTGATTTCAGCCAAGATCGTGCACGAGTTCGGCGGCACGCTGCGTGCCCAACGCCTGGAGCACGGCATGAGTTTCGAGTTCGACCTTGCCGTCGAAACCTGGGCGGCAGTACCGGAGACGAAAGATGTTTGAAGGCTACAAGGTCGTGTTCGTCGAGGACGACCTGCCGGTGCGGGTCAGCCTCACGCAGACGCTGGAGCTGGAGGGCTTTGCCGTGCAACCTTGCCGCACGGCCGAGGAAGCCCTGCCCCACATCCAGCCCGGCGCACCCATCATCGTCATCACCGACGTGCGCCTGCCCGGCATGGATGGCCGCGCGCTGCTGGCCCATGTGCAGGCCACCGACGCGAGCATTCCCACCATCCTCATCACGGCCCACGGCGACGTGACCATGGCCGTGCAGTCCATGCGTGCCGGCGCCTACGACTTCATCGAAAAGCCCTTCGCGCCCGAGCGCCTGCTGGACGTGGCCCGCCGCGCCCTGGACCTGCGCACGCTGCGCCACTCGGCCGACGAGCTGCGCACGCAGCTGCAGCGCGCCAACGGCATCGAGGCCGCGCTGCTGGGACAGTCTCCGGCCATGCAGCAGCTGCGCCGCCAGGTGCTGAATCTGGCCGGCACCTCGGCAGATGTGCTGATCGTCGGCGAGACCGGCACCGGCAAGGAGCTGGTGGCGCGCTGCCTGCACGACCAGAGCGCGCGCCGCGACCGCCATTTCGTTGCCATCAACTGCGGCGGCCTGCCCGAGGCGCTGTTCGAGAGCGAATTGTTCGGCCACGAGCCGGGCTCGTTCACGTCAGCCGCCAAGCGCCGCATTGGCAAGATCGAGCATGCCAACGGCGGCACACTGCTGCTGGACGAGATCGAGACCATGCCGATCGCGCTGCAGATCAAGCTGCTGCGCGTGCTGCAGGAGCGACGCATCGAGCGCCTGGGCTCCAACGAGGAGCTGCCGATCAACGTGCGCTTCATCGCCGCCAGCAAGTCGGACCTGCGCGAGCAGGCCGCCAAGAACGAGTTCCGCAGCGACCTTTATTACCGACTCAACATCGCCACGTTGACGCTGCCGCCGCTGCGCGAGCGCCGCGAGGACGTCCCGCTGCTGTTCCAGCACTTTGTCGTGCAAGCCTGTGCGCGGTACGAGCGTGCCGCGCCCGAGTTGACGCCCGAGAAGCTGCGCGAGCTGATGGCCCATGACTGGCCCGGCAATGTGCGCGAGATCCGCAACGCGGCCGACCGCTTCGTGCTGGCACTGGACGACCTCGACCCCCAGGCCGCGCTGCAGGCCGTGCCGGCGCTGAACCTCGCGCGGCAGATGGATCTGGTCGAGAAGACGCTGATCGAACAGGCCCTGCGCCGCAGCCATGGCAAGGTGCCCGCCGCGATGGAGCTGCTGGGCACGCCGYGCAAGACGCTGTACGACAAGCTGAACCGACACGGCATCGTGCTGGATGCCTTCCGCTAGCGGTACTTCTCAGGATCGGGCGAATCCGTCGGGTTCGCAATGACGCGGCGGAAGGCCGCGCTCATCGGCAGCTTCAGGTTCAGCCCCTGCGACGGCAGCGGCGACTCGAACCAGCGGCGGTAGATCGCGTGGATCTCGCCGCTGCGGTAGAGGCTGTGCAGCACCTCATCCACCAACGCCTTGAACTGCGGATCATTCTTGCGCAGGCCGATGGCATAAGGCTCCACGGTCAGGGCC
>NZ_JBFUMO010000446.1:0-4961 GCF_054049355.1 Roseateles sp. P5_E11
TGAACTCCAGCGTCAGCAGCGTGATGCCGGCCTCCTGCTCGCGCAGTGGCAGCACACCCAGCGTGATGGCCGTTTGCTCCAGCAGCCGCCAGGCCAGCGAGTCCAGCCCGGGCGTCGGTGCGTGCGGGTCGGCGTCGTCGCTGAGCAATTCCAGCGAGCGGTGGGCGAAGCGGCAGCTCAGGCGCGCCTTGACCGGCCAGGGCGTCAGATCCAGTCGCARGTCGACGGAGGAGTGCGTATTGGCCAGCGCCCAGTCCATCAGCGCATTCAGCAGGCCGAAGAGCAGGGCGCCGTCGGCCCAGATCTCGACGGGCTTGAGCGACTGGCGAACCTGCACGCCGCGCGCCTGGGTCTCGCGGCTGCGCTGGGCGAGCACGCTGCGCAGCATCTGCGTGAGGTGCTGGCGCTCGCGGTTCAGGCGCAGGCGGCCGGAGGCCAGCCGGGAGAGCTGCTGGCCCAGCATGCCGGCCGTGCGAGCGTCGTCCACGCTGCGCTTCAACAGGCGCAGGCCGCGGCGGTCGATCTGGCCGGTGGTGGCGAGGTTCTGGATCTGCTCCAGCGCCGCGCTCAGCGGCCCGGCGATCTCGGCGCCCAGCTGCTGGACGATGTCCGCCCACTGGACCGGTGAAGGCTCAGGCATGACATCGTTGGCGGCACTTGCTGGCGCGGAAGAAGGCGGTGTGGACATGACCCGGTGGCTGCGGACCCGAGGCGGATGGTTCTAGGTGGTTGGCCCGCCTCGGTGCGTGAGCGCATGCTGCGGACAGCGCGCCGCCATCTCCATCCCCCACCCAGGGGGAAACCCTGGGTTTGGGGGTGGGTTAGCCCTCACGCAATGACACCACTGTTGCGCCAGTTTGTGATTTCTTCCGCAGAACAGCCGGCTTCTTGCAGCAACTCGTCGCTGTGCTGGCCGAGCAGCGGCGGCGCGAACCGATAGGCCACGGGTGTGGCCGACAGCTTCATTGGGCTGGCAATGAGGCGCAGATCGGGCGTCAAGGGATGGGGCATGGCAACCACGGCACCGCGAGCTTGCGCTTGCGGGTCGGCGAGCGCCTCACCAATAGAGTTGATCGAGCCACAGGGCACCTTGGCAGCCTCCAGCGCCGCGAGCCAGTCGGCGCGAGGGCGCTGCCGCATGGCTTCCTCCAACTGAGGCACGAGGAGGGCGCGGTGGCGCACGCGCTCGGAGTTGGTCGCAAAGCGTGGGTCGGTGGCCCATCCCGGCTGGCCGGCGATGTCGCAGAACTTGGCGAATTGGCGGTCGTTGCCGACAGCCAGGATCAGATAGCCGTCGCTGGCCTCGAAGACCTGATAGGGCACGATGTTCTGGTGGGCGTTGCCCATGCGGCCCGGCGCCTTGCCGCTGCACAGGTAGTTGCTGCCGAGGTTGGCCAGCATGGCGAGCTGGGTGTCCAGCAGGGCCATGTCGATGACCTGGCCCTGGCCGGTGGCATCGCGGTGGCGCAGCGCGGCCAGGATGGCGACGGTGGCATACATGCCGGTGAACAGGTCGGCCACGGCCACGCCCACCTTCTGCGGCCCGCCGCCGGGCAGGTCGTCGCGCTCGCCGGTCACGCTCATCAGCCCGCCCATGCCCTGGACGGCGTAGTCATAACCGGCGCGCTCGGCATAGGGCCCGGTCTGGCCGAAGCCGGTGATGGAGCAGATGACGAGGCCGGGGTGCTCGGCGAGCAGGGTTTGCGCGTCCAGGCCATAGCGAGCCAGGTCGCCGACCTTGAAGTTCTCGACCAGGACGTCGACCTGGGCCGCCAGCTTGCGGACGATGGCCTGACCTTCGGGCGTGGCCAGATCCACGGCCAGCGAGCGCTTGTTGCGGTTGGCGCCGAGGAAGTAGGCGGCCTCGGACGTGTCCTGGCCGTCGGCATCCTTCAGATAGGGCGGGCCCCAGGCACGTGTGTCGTCGCCACTGCCGGGGCGTTCGATCTTGATGACGTCGGCGCCGAGGTCGGCCAGGGTCTGGGTGCACCAGGGGCCGGCCAGCACGCGCGACAGGTCCAGCACGCGCACGCCTGCCAGGGCTTGGGGAGAGGGCATTTCTTGCATTGCGGAATTGTCCTCGGGCCGCTGTCGATAATTCGCCCATGCCCTGCCGCACGACTGCCGGATTTGCCCTAATGCTGAGCTTGCTGGCGGCTTGCCAGCCGACGCTGAACTGGCGCGAGGTCAGGCCGACCGGATCGGGCGCCGTGGCCCTCTTCCCTTGCAAGCCCGACATCGAGCAGCGCCCCGCTCACGCCGGCCAGGGTGCGATGGGCCTGGCACAGTGCGAAGCGGGCGGCGGGCGCTTCGCGCTGTCCTGGGCTGATGGGCCCGACCCGACCCAGGCCGGCCCAGCCCTCAAGGCCATGCCCCAGGCCTTGGCCACCAAGCTCGGCCAGCCGCTGCCGCCGGCCCAGCCGCTGCTGGTGCCGGGCATGACGCCGCTGCCGGAGGCTGCCGAGTACCGCCTGACCGGTGCGGGCGGGATCACTCGCGTGGCCGTGTTCGCTCACGGTGGCCGTGTCTACCAGGCGCTGATGACGCTGCCGCAGGACGACCCGGCCGCGTGGGAAAGCTTCCGTGCCGGGCTGGCCATGGAGACCGCCCGCTAACATCCTGCCCCATGCCCAACCTGCTTGTGATCGCCCACGCACCGCTGGCCTCCGCCCTGCGGCAGGTGGCCGAASACACCTTCCCCGACTGTGCGCCGACGCTGACCGTGCTGGATGTTGATGCTGGCATGAGCGCGGACGACGTCGAGACAGCTGCCCGCGCGCTGATGGCCCGGGCCGACCAGCCCGAGTGGCTGGTGCTGACCGATGTGTTCGGCGCTACGCCGAGCAACGGTGCTCAGCGCCTGGCGGGAGAGCAGGTGCAGGTGCTCAGCGGTGTCAGCGTGCCCATGCTGTGGCGCACCCTCTGCTATGCCAGCCAGAAGCCTTTGACCGAGCTGGCACGKCGCGCCATGCAGGGCGCGGTCACCGGCATCGTCGCCATGCCTCCCTTGCCCCCCGACGAATGATCAAGTCCACCCTCACCATCAGCAACAAGCTGGGTCTTCACGCGCGCGCCTCGGCCAAGTTAACCAAGTTGGCCGGCAGCTTCAAGTGCGAGGTCTATATGAGCCGCAACGGCCGGCGCGTGAACGCCAAGAGCATCATGGGCGTCATGATGCTGGCCGCCGGCATCGGCGCGACAGTCGAACTGGAGACTGATGGCGAGGACGAACAAGCCGCGCAGGATCAGATCACCGCCCTCGTCAACGACAAGTTCGGCGAAGGCCAGTGATCAGCCGAGGATGCGCTTGAAGCGCGCCGGCAGATCGGCCGTGCGCAGCAGCAGCGGCAGGTCGGCGGTGTTGAAGTCGGGGTCCCAGGCCGGCTCGCCCATCAACTTGGCGCCGCAGCGCAGATAGCCGCGGATCAAGGCCGGCGGTTCCACCACCAGGTCCTGGCGCAGGTGCTCGATGGGCAGCGGCAGGCGCGGGCGCACCCGGCAGTCGATGGGCGCGAGGTGGTTGGCGGCGATCTGCTTCCACAGACTGGCCGCGAAGTGGCCGCCATCGCGCATGCTGACGCTGGCGCAGCCGATGACGGTATCCAGACCGTTGCGGGCCATGAATTCGGCCAGCGCGCCCCACAACGCAATGATGGCGCCGCCGCTGCGGTGGTCGGCATGCACGCAGGAGCGGCCGATCTCGGCGACCCGGGAACGCAGGCCGCGCAGGCGCGTCAGGTCGAACTCGGTGTCGCTGTACAGGCCGCCGGCGCGTTTGGCGGCGGACGGCGTCAGCACGCGGTAGGTGCCGACGACAGGGCCGGGCTCGTCGTCTTCGCCCCCGGCGCGCACCAGGACATGCTCGCAATAGGCGTCGAAGAGGTCGACGTCCAGCCCGGCCGGTGAACCCTTGGGTGTGGGCAGGCGGGCGCCCATCTCGACGGCGAAGACCTGGTAGCGCAGCGCCTGGGCTTCGCGAACTTCCGTTTCGCTGCGTGCCCAGCTGACGCTGAGGCGGGGGGAAGAGGCGCGCGCCGGGCGGTGCAGGGCGGGGGCATGCGGCTGTGCATGCGTGACGATCAAACTGCGGTTCATGCCCGGCATGCTGGGGCGGCTGTTTGACGCAGCGGTGAAGGCCCTATGAAAAAACCATGACGCGGCAGCCCTGTGGCTCAAGCTACATTGGGGATTGATCTGCGGAGRGCGCTGATGAGTTTTCAGGTGTTCGGCATTGCGGTCTCACGTGGTGTGGCCATCGGTCGCGCGGTGCTGATCGCCTCCAGCCGCGTCGACGTCGCCCACTATTTCGTGACGCCCGACGAGGTCCAGCCCGAGATTGGGCGACTGCTGCGCGCACGCGACGCCGTCGTGCTGGAGCTGGAGACGTTGAGGGATGAACTGCCAGGCGACGCGCCCCACGAACTCGCGGCCTTGCTGGACGTGCACCTGATGCTGCTGCACGACGAGGCCCTGACCGGGAGCGCCAGCCAGTGGATCGTCGAGCGGCACTACAACGCGGAATGGGCGCTGTCTGCCCAGCTCGAGGTGCTGGCACGCCAGTTCGACGAGATGGAAGATGACTACCTGCGCGAGCGCAAGGCTGATCTGGAGCAGGTCGTCGAGCGTGTGTTGCGTGCGCTGTCGCRGGAGCGGGGTGACACGCCTGCGCCCGTCACGCCGCGCGACTTTGCGGGCGAGGACCCGCTGCTGCTGGTGGCCGCCGACATTGCTCCGGCCGACATGATCCAATTCAAGCGCAGCGTCTTCCGCGGCTTCATCACCGACATTGGCGGCAAGACCTCCCACACCGCCATCGTCGCACGCAGCATGGATATCCCGGCGGTGGTGGGCACCCGTGAGGCCTCGCGCCTCATCAGGCAGGATGACTGGGTCATCATCGATGGCGACGCGGGCACGGTCATCGTCAATCCTTCGCCCATCGTCCTGGAGGAGTACCGCTT
>NZ_JBFUMO010000447.1:0-4937 GCF_054049355.1 Roseateles sp. P5_E11
GAGTACGTACTGCAGATGCTGCCCAAGGGCACGCACGAATACGCGCGCTTCCTGAAACCATCGGAGCTGTCGCAGTTCTGCCGCGACTCCGGGCTTGAGCTGCAAGGCAGCCGCGGCCYGACCTACAACCCGCTCACGCAGCGCTACAGCCTCGGCAGCGACACCGACGTGAACTACCTGCTGGCTTGCCGCCGTCCCGCTTGAAGCTCCCTGCGCCTTGGTCGCATTTGCGGGCCGTGCTGTTCGACCTGGACGGCACGCTGATCGACAGTGCTGCTGACCTTGCGGCGGCGGCCAATGCGATGCGCGCCGATCGTGGTCTCACCCCGCTGCCGTTGCCGCAATATCGGCCGCATGGCGGCTCCGGCGCGCGCGGCATGCTGGGCCAAGCCTTCGGCGCGGCGCCTGGTCAGTCGGGCTATGACGAACTCAAGCGTGAATTCCTGGATCGTTACGAAGCGCTGATGTATGACAGCACGCGCGCCTTTGTCGGCATCGAGGCGGAGCTTCTCGGGCTCGCTGATGCGGGCCTGGCATGGGGCATCGTCACCAACAAGGCCGAACGCTTCGCCTTGCCGCTTGCCAAGGCGCTGGGTTTGGCGGCCGGCGCCATCGTGGGCGGCGACACCACGAGCCATACCAAGCCGCACCCCGCCCCGCTGCTGGAGGCAGCACGCCGCTTGAACGTGGTACCGGCGTCCTGCCTCTATGTCGGAGACGACGAACGCGACATCCTGGCCGGTCGCGCTGCTGGCATGGCAACGGCCGCTGCGGCGTGGGGCTATCTCGGCCATAGCGGTGAATTTCGTCATTGGGGCGCCGACCTGGAGCTGTCCGCGCCGGGTGAGCTCTTGAAAGCGCTCGGTCTGGCCTAAGATGCAAGGTCTCTGGGGCCGACTTGGTTTCGACGTGGGTGCGGATCCGGAGTAGGGCATGTCGAGCACCAGTCCGCTCGTAAAACCACTGGAAACAAAGTAACTGCAAACGACTCTACGTTCGCACTCGCCGCTTAATTGCGGATGAGCTTCTCAACGGCAGGCCGATGGGCCGGGCTGAGTTCCGCAAGGGGCAAGGCTGAGAAGTCACTCACATCGGCTGGCGTCGCACCGGGTCACTCGGTGGGGCGTGAGATCAAGTGACTGGCGGGAAAGCTAGCGTGCCACTGCGCGAGTTGACCGTGAGATTCAAATCAGCCGGCTAAACATGTAGATCTGCCCGGTGATGGCTTGCGGACGGGGGTTCAATTCCCCCCGGCTCCACCATCCAATTGAGAAGGCCCGTGTCGGTGACACGGGCCTTTTTTCATCTCGAGTGCGCCGGGGTCAATTGAACCCCTGTCCGCGAATCAGCCCAACAGCCAGGCCCTCGATGCTGAAGCTCTCGCTGTGCTCATCGACGCGGATGGGCTCGAAATCGGCGTTCTCGGGCAGCAACTGGATGCCATCAGGCCCACGCTTGAAGCGCTTGACCGTGACCTCGTCGCCGACCCGAGCCACGACGATCTGGCCATTGCGCGCCTCCTTGGCCGACTGCACGGCCAGCAGGTCGCCGTCGAGGATGCCGATGTCTTTCATGCTCATGCCCTTGACCTTGAGCAGGTAGTCGGGCTTCCTAGCGAACAGGCCGGGCTCGACCGTATAGGTCTGCTCGACATGCTCCTGCGCGAGGATGGGCGCGCCAGCGGCGACGCGGCCGATCAGGGGCAGGGTCAGCTGGGCGAAGTGGGGAATCGGAAGGTTGAATTGGCGGGCGCGGTTGACGGCGCTCAGCGCATCGGACTTGAGGCGAATGCCGCGCGAGGTGCCGCCGACGAGTTCCAGCATGCCCTTGCGAGCCAGGGCCTGCAGATGCTCCTCGGCCGCGTTGGCGGACTTGAAACCCAGCTCGGCGGCAATCTCGGCGCGGGTGGGTGGCGAGCCGGTGCTTTCGATCGCGTTGCGGACCAGGTCGAAGATCTGCTGCTGTCGGGCGGTAAGCTTGGGTCGGTCTTGCACGGGGCGGCCTTTTCGTCAGGGCTGGAAATTTGTCCAGCACCTGTATTTTCATCCAGGAATCCAAGAAATTGCAAACCTTTGACCGTCTGATCGTCATTCTGGGCACCGGCGGCACGATTGCCGGCACTGCCAAAACCGCCAGCGACGGTGTGGGCTACACGGCGGCGCAATTGAGCGTTGAGGATTTGCTGGCGGCAGTGCCCGCGCTGTCGGGCCAGAAGCTCGAGGCGCAGCAGGTTGCCCAGCTCGACAGCAAGGACATGGATTTCGCGACCTGGCAGCGGCTCGCAGTCGCCGTACAGCAGCACCTCGACCGGCCTGAAGTCGCTGGCATCGTCATCACCCATGGCACGGACACGCTGGAGGAGACCGCCTACTTCCTGCAGCGGGTGCTGGCACCTGTCAAGCCCGTCGTTCTGACGGCCGCGATGCGGCCGGCGACGGCGCTGGCGCCCGACGGGCCGCAAAACCTTTTCGATGCGGTGCAGGTGGCAGCGACGTCCGATGCGGCGGGCGTCGTCGTCGCATTCGCAGGCCGTGTGCACGATGCGACCCAGGTGCGCAAGACACACAGCTATCGCGTTGACGCCTTCGAGTCGGTCGACGGGGCGCTGGTGGCGCGGGTGGAGGAGGGCGTCGTGCGCCAGCTTGGCCGCTGGCCCGTGGGCGATGGCCTGGGGCTGGCGCGCATCGCCCGGCCGGCCGCACGCTGGCCGAGGGTCGAGATCGTCATGAACCATGCCGGTGCGGATGGCGTTGTCGTGCGGGCGCTCTGCGCGGCAGGCATCGACGGGCTGGTCGCCGCTGGCACGGGCAACGGCACGCTCAGCACCACGCTGGCTGCCGCGCTGCACGAAGCCCGGGCCGGCGGCGTCAAGGTCTGGCGCAGCACGCGCTGCGACGCCGGCCCGGTCATGGACTTGCCCGGGCTGCTGCCCAGCGCCGGCGCGCTGAGCCCGGTCAAGGCCAGGATCGAACTGATCCTGAGCCTGCTGGGCGACTGAGCCTCAGCGGCTGCGGCGCCGGGCCACGAAACCGACCAGGCTCAGGCCGGCCAGCAGCAGGGCATATTGGCTGGGTTCAGGCACGGCCGCGATGGCCTGGTTGGTCAGATTGCCCTCGAAAGCGAAGACGTAGAACTGGTTGCCGTAGGCTGCCGGCGCGCCGCCGCCGTTCGGGATTGCCGTGGCCAGGAAGTCGTTATCGTTGGCGAGATACAGCGTGTGCATCGTTTTGCCGTTGACGACGACATCCTCGCCGAAGGCAATGCCTTCGAGCTTGGCCGATATCAGCGCGTCGGAAATGCCGGCGGCGTTGAGCGCGGCCTTGATATCGAGAAATCGCGTGCCGACTATTGCCGTGCCGGGTTGGGTGCGCAGGTCGGCGATGCCACTGACCTCGGCGGCACCGGTCAGGTTGATCTTGACGAGCTGTTTCACCGCCGCCTTGGAGCCGTCGCCCATGCCCTTGCCGTCGCGCTCCAGCACGATGAGTTCGTGGTCGTTCAGTGCCAGCAACTCGCTGCTGTTGTAGGCCTTGCCGTTGATCTGGTTGTCGAAAGCGAACTGGCTGGTGGCTCCCGTGGCGACGTCGATCTTGACGATGCGGTTGTAGCGGCCGCCGTCGCCACCGTCCTGGGCCAGCGGGCTCTGCACGAAGCCGAACAGCGTCTTTCCGTCGGGCGAGATGGCCAGGCCCTCCATGCCCTTGTTGGCGACGCGGCCTGCCGTGTTGCCAGAGATCTCGGCGGCGCCGGAAGAGCTGACGTTGCCAACGGCGAAGCTGCTCGGCAGGCTGAAGGTGCGGATGCGCTCGCCCGTCGCGCGGTCGAACTGGTAGACGTAGGGGCCGTACTCGTCGGAGATGAAGACGCTCTTGCCGTCGTTGGAGACGCGGATGCCTTCGGGGTCCAGGCGCGCGTTGGCCGGGTTGGTCGACAGGCCGGCGGCAAAGTTGTCGGAGCGGCCCGAGAAGTAGTTCTTGCTGCCGGCGAGGACTGTGCTGCTGTCCACGATGCCRCTCAGTGTCGCGGCCTTGGGGCCGTAGTTCAACGCTGTGGAACTGGACAGCAGCGTGGTGGCCTGCAGCGTCGGCGTCAGCGCGTAGGGCAGGGCGGAGCCGGCCGCGTTGGCGGTGAGGCTGAGCTGCACCGTCTGGAAGCGGGCGATGAAGGACGTCGTGTTGTCGAGCTGCGGCGCGCCCCAGTCATTGGCGTTCGGACCGCGGTCCGGCAGCGCCAGGAAGGTGTTGCCGCCGGCCCAGGCCAGGCCCGAGCCCATGCCGCCGAGCAGGTTGGCCGCGAGGCCGCTTTCGAGGGAGTAGTTCAGGCCGGAAAGGTCGCTCAGCGAGCCGCTGAGGTTGCCCATGCCGATCAGCACCGGTTCGGCCGCGCGGGATGGAGCGGCGAGGGCCAGCAGGGCGCTGGCGATGGCGGTGGTCAGGAAGAGGCGCATCGCGGGTCTCCGGGTGTGATTGGAAAACCCGCGATGCTGACCGGCGCACGTGACGCCGGCGTGACGCCCATTCAGACGACGGTTAGACGACAGTCAGCGAGACGTCGACGTTGCCGCGCGTGGCGTTCGAGTAGGGGCAGACCTCGTGGGCGGTGGCGACCAGAGCCTCCAGGGCGGCGCGGTCCATGCCGGGCACGGAGATCTTCATGTCGACCTGGATGCCGAAGGCCCCGGGCTTGTTGGCGTGTGGGCCGATGGCGACGTCGCTGGTAATCGAGACCTCGGCAGGCAGGCTGATCTTCTGCTTGCCGGCGACGGCTTTCATGGCGCCAATGAAGCAGGCGGAATAGCCGGCCGCGAACAGCTGCTCGGGGTTGGTGCCGGGGCCGCCGGCGCCGCCGAGTTCCTTGGGCGTGGACAGCGTCACGTCGATGGCGCCGTCAGACGACTTGGCGGTGCCGGCGCGGCCACCGGTGGCAGTGGCGGTGGC
>NZ_JBFUMO010000448.1:0-4927 GCF_054049355.1 Roseateles sp. P5_E11
ACCAGGGGCAGGTCCGCCGGCAGATCCACGACAACATCGCGGTCGATCAAGGCTTCTTCCAGGCTGGCCAGTGCGCTGCCGACGACCTCTTGCAGCGGCAGCCAATGCCGGTTCAGCTGCACCGTGCCGGATTGAAGCCGCGCCATGTCGAGCAGGTTGCCGACCAGCGCAGTCATGCGCAGCGCCGAGCGACGCATCGCATCGGCCACCTCGGCCTGAGGCGTGTTCAGCGGCGTGAGCTTGAGCGCATCCGCCAGCCCCACCAGCGCGGCCAGCGGCGTGCGCAGGTCGTGGGACACGGCCGTCAGCAGCGAATTTCGCAGCCGCTCGGACTCGATCTGCAACGTGCTCTGCTGGGCCACCTCGATGTAGTGGATGCGCTCCAGCGAAATGGCCAGCAGCGCTGCACAGGTGTCCAGCAGCTCGCGCTCCTCGGGCGACCAGCGGCGGCCCTGCCCTTGGACGGCCAGCACGCCACGCAGCCGCATCGGCGCGGTCAGCGGCAGCATCAGGCAGGGGCTGGCCGGCAGCGTGTCGGTGCCCTGCCCTGCCGGCTGGCCATGGTCGAAGGCCCATTGGGCGACACCCAGGTCCGGCTGCACGCCTGCGCCCGGCAGCGCAACCAGCATCTCGCGGCCGGGCGTGGCCCCTGGCGGCGGCGCCAGCACGGCCGAGGCGGCGCCGAACTCGGCGCGCAGGAAGCGCGTCGCGATCTCGGCAACCTGTTCCACCACCAGCGCGGCACCGAGGTCGCGCGACATCGTGTACAGGCCGCGCACGCGCCGCTCACGCTCCTGGGCCGCGCGGGCCTGGGCCTGCAGCCCGGCCGCGAGCTGGCCGATGACGAGGCCGACGAGCAGCAGCACGGCGAAGGTGACGAGATATTGCGCATCGCCGACGGCAAACGACCCTCTCGGCTCGACGAAGGCGAAGTCGAAGGCAGCCACGCCGAGCAGCGCCGCCAGCGCCGCCGGCCCGCGGCCAAAGCGCAGCGCAACGCCAACAACGTTGAGCAGATAGAGCATGGCGATATTGGTCGGCGCCATGAAACCCAGCAACACGTGGGCCAGGGCCGTCGTCAGCGCGACGCCCGCCAGCGCCGCCGCATGGCCGCGCCAGGCCTGCAGAGGAATCAGGGCACCACGCGTCGCCGCCGCGGGCTGCTCGCGCGCACCGGTGGGCAGCGCCACCTGCAACACGTCCATCTCGTCGGCCAGGCGGCTCAACGCCTCGGCCAGGGACGGCCGGCCAGGCCAGCGCCAGGCCTGCTCGCGCCGGCCCACCACGAGGCGGGCCAGGTTGTGCTCGCGCGCATAGCCCACCAGGGCCGCGGCGACCTCGGGCGCCGACAGTTCGGCGGTGCGGGCACCGAGCGACTGCGCCAGCTCCAGCGTGCGCTGCACGCGCTGGCGGGCGGCGTCGCTCAGGCCCTGGGCCGTCTGCACGTGCACGGCATGCCAGTCCAGCCCGAGCTGCTGCGCCAGCCGGGCGGCGCTGCGCACGACCTTTTCGCTCGCCGCCGCCGGGCCGATGCAGGCCAGCAGCGACTCGCGGTTGGGCCACACCGTCCCGGCGCTGTGCTCGCGCCGGTAGGCCTGCATCTGGTCGTCCACGCGGTCGGCCGTGCGGCGCAGGGCCAGCTCGCGCAGGGCCAGCAAATTGCCCTTGCGGAAGAAATTTTTGGCGGCGCGCTCGGCCTGGTTCGGCAAATAGACCTTGCCTTCCTTGAGCCGCTGCAGCAGCTCGTCGGGCGGCAGGTCGACGACGACCACCTCGTCGGCCGCATCGAAGACCTTGTCGGGCAGGGTTTCCCAGACACGGATGCCGGTGATGCCGCCAACGACGTCGTTCAGGCTCTCCAGGTGCTGCACGTTCAGCGTCGTCCAGACCTCGATGCCGGCCTCGCACAGCTCCTGCGCGTCCTGCCAGCGCTTGGCGTGGCGCGAGCCCGGCGCGTTGCTGTGGGCCAGCTCATCCAGCAGGAGCACGCCGCCCGCTTGCTCGCGGCCCCAGGCCAGCGCGGCATCGAGGTCGAACTCGCGCAGGGTCTGGCCGCGGTGGACGATGTCCTTCAGCGCCAGGCGCGGCAGATCGCGCGCGATGGCCTCGGTGTCGGCGCGGCCGTGGGTCTCGACGACGCCGATGCGCACCACCCGGCCTTGGGCGCGAGCCGCATGCGCGGCGACCAGCATGGCGAAGGTTTTTCCAACACCCGCGTTGGCGCCGAAGAAGATCTTCAGCCGGCCGCGCTGGGCGGCGGCTTCGTCGCGCTGCAACTGGGCCAGCAGCGCGTCGGGGTCGGGGCGGGTGTCGGTCACAACCATCCGAGGCGCTTGAAGCGCCAGTACAGCGCCCCGCTGACGAGGACGATCACGCCCAGCGCCATCGGGTAGCCCAACGTCCATTTCAGCTCGGGCATGTGCTCGAAGTTCATCCCCCAGATGCCCGCCAGGGCCGTGGACGCCGCAAAGATGGCGGCCCAGGCGGCCAGGCGTTTGGTGACGAGGGACTCGTCCAGCGTGACCAGGGTGAGGTTGACCTGGGTCGCCGCGATGATGGTTTCGCGCGCGGCGTCGATGCTGGCCTGGATGCGCAGCAGGTGGTCGTAGACGTCGCGGAAGTAGTCCTGCAGGGCCTTGCAGACGACGGGCACGCGGCCACCGTGCAGCTTGGCCGTCACCTCCAGCAGCGGCGTGACGGCATGGCGCAGCGTGGCCAGGCGCTGCTTCAGCGCGAACAGGCGCTGCACGACGGACTGGCGATCCTGATGGGGCTGGAACATGGTCGCTTCCAGTTGCTCCAATTCGGCCTCGATGGCGTCGATGAGCGGGAAGTAGCGGTCCACGACGGCGTCCATCAGTGCGTAGAAGACGAAACCTGGCCCCTGGCGCAGCAGATGCGGCTCGCGCTCCGCACGCCCGCGCACGCCCAGGAAACCCTGGCTGCTGCGGTGGCGTACCGAGACGATGAAGCGCGCGCCGACGAAGACGTGCACCTCGCCCACCTCCAAGCCGTCGGTGCTGGTCTCCAGCAGATGCATCGCGGCGAACAGCATGTCGCCGTACTCTTCCACTTTGGGCCGCTGATGGCCCTTGCGGGCATCCTCGACGGCCAATGGCGGCAAGTCCAGCTCGTGCTGCAGCAGGTTGAGCTCCTCATCGCTCGGGTCGCGCAGCGCGATCCAGACAAAGCCGCTCGTTCTCTCCAGCGCCTCGGACACCCCCTCCAGGCTGGGCTCGGCCACGATGCGGCCATCCTCGTACACGGCGCTGTTGATCAGCATGGCGGTCTGCCTGGAGTCATTTTGCGGTGATCGTCGCACGCTCCAGCGCGAGGTTCAGGGCCAGCACGTTGACGCGCGGCTCGCCGAGGAAGCCGAGCCGGCGGCCCTCGGTGTGCTGCTCGACCAGCGCCCTCACCTGCTCCGGTGGCAGCCCACGTGCCCGGGCGACGCGGGCGAGCTGGTAGTCGGCGGCGGCCTGGCTGATATGGGGGTCCAGGCCGCTGGCGGAGGCGGTGACGAGGTCGACCGGCACCGGCGCCAGGTTGCCCGGGTCGGCCGCGCGCAAGGCGTCGATGCGCGCCTTGACCGCATCGACCAGGGCCGGCGCCGTCGGCGCGAGATTGGAGCCGCCGGAGTTGGCCGCGTTGTAGGGCGCCGGCGCGGTGGCCGAGGGGCGGCTCCAGAAATGCCCGGGGGCGGTGAAGGCCTGGCCGATCAGCTCGGAGCCGATCGGCCTGCCGTCCTGGATGACGAGGCTGCCATTGGCCGCATGGGGAAAGAGCGCCTGCGCCAGGCCAGTGACGGCCAGCGGGTAGGCCAGGCCAGTGACGAGGCTGAGCAGCACGAACAGGGTCAATGCGGGGCGGAGTTGGGTGTTCATGATTCAAGCAAGGTGAAGGGCCACGAGCAGCAGGTCGATTGCCTTGATGCCGATGAAGGGGACGATGACGCCGCCCAGGCCGTAGACGAGCAGGTTGCGGCGCAGCAGCGCGGCGGCGCCGATGGCGCGGTAGCGCACGCCCTTGAGCGCCAATGGGATCAGCACGACGATGATCAACGCGTTGAAGATGACCGCCGACAGGATGGCCGAGTTGGGACTGGCCAGGCGCATCACGTTCAGCGCGCCGAGCTGCGGATAGGTCGACACGAAGGCCGCCGGCAGCACCGCGAAATACTTGGCCAGGTCGTTGGCGATGCTGAAGGTCGTCAGCGACCCACGCGTCATCAGCATCTGCTTGCCCGTCTCGACGATCTCGATGAGCTTGGTCGGGTTGCTGTCCAGGTCGACCATGTTGCCAGCCTCCTTGGCCGCCTGGGTGCCGCTGTTCATGGCGACGGCCACGTCGGCCTGGGCCAGCGCCGGGGCGTCATTGGTGCCGTCGCCGGTCATAGCCACCAGCCTGCCCTGGGCCTGGTGCTCGCGGATCAGCGCCAGCTTGGCCTCGGGCGTGGCCTCGGCGAGGAAGTCGTCCACGCCGGCCTCGGCGGCAATGGCTGCGGCCGTCAGCCGGTTGTCGCCGGTGACCATGACCGTCTTGATGCCCATGCGGCGCATCTGCGCAAAGCGCTCCTTGATGCCGGGCTTGACGATGTCCTTGAGTTCGACGACGCCGAGCACCCGCACGTCATCGACGACAACCAGCGGCGTGCTGCCTCGGCGGGCGGCCTCGTCGACGCTGGCCTGCACGCTGGCCGGCCAGCGGCCGCCCAGGGCTTCAACGTGAGCGCGCACCGCGCTGCCAGCACCCTTGCGGATCCGGCGGGCGCCGAGATCCACGCCGCTCATGCGCGTCTGCGCCGTGAAGGGCACGAACTCGCCCCGTTCCGTGGCCGTGGCCGCGCCGAACTTGCGGTCGGCAAGCGCCACGATGCTGCGGCCCTCGGGCGTCTCGTCGGCCAGCGACGCCAGGCGCGCCACCTCGG
>NZ_JBFUMO010000449.1:0-4916 GCF_054049355.1 Roseateles sp. P5_E11
GTGCACGGCGATGAAGCTGGGCGGCGTGGTGAGCGTGGCGCCGGGCGCCAACGTCTGCGGTGCGTCGCCGCGCAGAGAAATGTCGACCTGGTCGCCGCTGGCCTTCACGGGCAGCGCGACGAGCTGCGGGTGAAGGGCCAGATGGCCGACGGCCAGGCCGACATCCCGCCGCCAGACATCGACGACCGGCGTGCCACCGCCGTAGTCCGACGCATTCATGCCCATGAAGTTGCGCTGCTCGAAGCCGCGCTTGACAGGCTGCACCCAGTCGCGGCGGTCGGCATGGCTGGCGCCGGAGTAGGTCCAGTACCCACCCGCATGGCGCGGCGCGGCGGCCAAGCGGTGGGCAGCGTTGACCCAGGCGTCGACGGCAACGGGCTTGTCGCCGGTGTTCGTGTAGTCGACGTCCAGCAGCGCGACGCCGGGATGCTCGTCTAGAAGCGTCACGGTGACGCGCTTCTCGATGCCCTCCACCGAGCGGCCGACGAGGCGTAGCGTCTGGCCGGCGCCGAAGGGCGTGGTGGACTTGGCCGGCTCAGCCTTCTGCAGCGCGAAGCGGCTCAGCGCCCTGCCCTTCACGACGAGATGCTCACTCGCGTCGAAGCCGGTCAGCACGGCGGGCTGCTTGCCCAGCAAGCTGACCATGCGACAGCGCATCTGATCGTCGAACTGCAGCGACAGCGCAGCGTCCTGCACGCGCACATGACCCTTGCCCTCAGCCTGAGCGAGCGGCAACTGTGTGGCCAGCGGCGCGGCGCCCAGCCATTGCAGGAAGGCCCGGCGTGCCGTCATCGCTTGCCGCCCCAGGCGCCGGGGAATGTCCGCTCGGCGTTCAGGTGGTAAAGCTTGTCGACGACCTCACGCGGCAGCGCCAGCCCCTTCACCGGCTTATCGAGGTCAGCCACCTTGAAGCTATCCGCCGTGTTGAAGTAGCGCCAGTGCATGCGCCACACGCCTTCGGCTTCCTTGGCCAGCGTGGTGCCGTCCTGGTCGGGCGCCTGCGACATGTCGCTGCCGTACATGACGCGGCCCTGGTATTTGATGAAGAAGCGGCGCACCCGCTCTCGGTCCTTCTGGCTCTGGTACTGCAGTTGGCCGATGCGCGCGGCCACGTCCACCACGGCATTGGGGAAGCGGTCGAGGAAAGTCGCCAGCTCGTCCACGCTGCGCTCCAGCGACGCGAGGTGAACGCCGATGAAGTTCAGCCCCGGGTGCGCGGCCACCATGCGGTCGCGTGCGGCCATTTGAGCTTCCCAGCTGGGCATCTCGGGGTGCAGGGCCATGTGGTACTGCGGGTGGGCCTTGAAGTATTCGCGGTCATTGTTGACCGTCATCTTGTCCAGCGGCAGCCAGCAGTTGTGGGGCTCACCCTGGTGGCCGAGCAGCGGGATGCCTTGTTTGGCGAAGTCGTCGAACAGCGACGCGAAGCGGGCGTCGTCGATCATGACGAGCTTGTCGTCGGCGCCCTTCAGGCTCATGCCGACGTTCTTCCACACCTTCACACCGACGGCGCCGGCCTTCATGGCCGCCGCGATGCGCTGGCGCGTGGCGGGAAGCCATGCAGGTTGGTCCGAGCCGTCCACCGAGAAGCTGGCCGCCCAGGCCACGTCCTTGGGGAACTGCTTCTGCAGCTCGATCGCCACGCGCTGCTGATCGCCCAGCGGCGGGAAGTCGGGGTAGTCGACGTTGATCGTCAGCACCTTGAACTTCTGGCGCTTGGCCGCCGCCATGAAGGCCGGCGCGGGGTTGTGCAGATGCAGGTGGGTGTCGATCTTCACGACACGGCTGTAGTCGGCCATCGTGTAGCTGGCCCCATCTGCAGCCTGTGCGGATAAAAAGGCCGCCCCGGCAAGCAGGGCGGCAACACGGAGGAGATCTTTCATCAGAACTTGATCGAAGCGCCGACGGTGAACGAACGGCCATAACGGTAGTAGCCCTGCGGCAGCTTGACGCTGTCGTTGCCCAGCGTGTACTCCTGCGTCGCGTCGGTCAGGTTGTTGCCTTCGATGCTCAGGCGCAGCCACTTGTTGACCTCGTAGGCGATCTGGGCCGTCGCCCAGGTCACGGCCTTGGCGCGCTCGTTGAAGCCGGCGCCCAGCACGTTGGTGGCGGTGACGAAGGCGTCGGTGTGGTCGGCCGTGGCGCTCATGCTCCACGGGCCCTTCTCGTACAGCAGGCCGAGCGACGACGTGGCCGGCGCGATGCCTTCCAGCGCACGCTCCTCGCCGCCCACCCAGCTGCGCGACTTGTTGCGCGTGTACTGCGCTCGCACGCCGAAGCCGTTGTCGAACAGGTGTTGCAGGCCGATCTCGAAACCGCGCGCGGTGGCCTTGTCGCCATTGATGGGGCGGCTGACATTGAACAGCCGGCCGCCCGGCGCGCCGATGTTCTGCCCCGTCAGGTACTCGCTGGTGATCTGGTTCTTGATGTTCTTCTGGTAGACGGCGAAGTTCAGGGCCGAGTCCTTGGCGTAGTACCACTCCAGCGACACATCGGCCTGGCGGGCGCTGTAGGGCTTGAGGTTGGCGTTGCCGCCGAACACCTGCGTGAAGTCGCCCCAGGAGATGCTCTGCGTCGTGCTCGTCGGCGCCAGCTTGTCCACCGACGGGCGGGCCATGGTCTTGGCTGCGCCCAGGCGCAGTTGCAGATCGTTGGTGATCAGCCAGGTGAAGTTGACCGACGGCAGCGCGAAGTTGTAGCTCGACTCCTGCTGCAGAACGGAAGGTGGCGCGTAGACGGCCGTGTAGTTGAACGCACCGTTCTCGATGATGTCGACAATCTTGGCGTCCCAGGCCTGGGAGGTCGTCTTGGTCTTCACGAAGCGCACGCCGACGTCGGCGTTCCAGCCGTCGCCCGACAGATCGGCCTGCATGAAGGCCGTCGTCGTCTTCTCCGTCACTCGGTAGCTCTCCAGCGGGTTCCAGGCCGGTGCTGCCTTGCTGAAGTCGTAGGTGCCGCCGCCCGGGCGGGGCTTGCCGTCGTAGGCCTGCAGCGCCTGCAGGTAGTTGTTGATATCGAAGCCCAGGAAACTGCGCGGGAAGTTGCCGCTGACGCCGTCCATGAAGCCGGACGGGCTCAACGTCTGGTTGATGACATTGCCGCCCAGCGCGCCGACGTTGATGGCGTTGGCGCCCGAGTAGTGGCCGTCGCCCGCGTTGAAGGCGTTGTTGATGAGGTCGCGCGACTTCTTGCGGCTGGTCTGGCTGAGGCCGAATTTCAGCTGGTCGATGTAGAAGCGGTCCAGCTTCCACTCGAGATTGCCGGTGGCGCCATCGATCTTGTCATCGATGTTGTCGCCGGCCAGGCTGAAGTAGTGGGTGTTGAAGTCACTGGCCTTGAACAGGCCTTGCGCCAGGCCGGTCTGCAGGTCGCGGCCGTCGGTGAAAGTGGTCTTCACATCGGGCACAGCCGCCCCCGTCAGCTGGATGCGCGTGACATTGGGCTGGTTCATGCGCAGCACGACATAGCTGTCGTTGCCGCCGGAGTGGCGCTTGGAGGTGGACTTGTAGATGTCACCCGTCGCTTTCAGCGTGGGCGAGATCTTCCATTCCGCGTTGGCACCGTACATCGCGGTGTCCACCACGCGGTACTCGGTCTTGTTCAGCAGCTCGGGGTTGAGCGCCATCTCCGGGTCGGGGTTGGCCAGCGTGAAGTCGGTGACCACGCCGTTGGTGATCTTCATGTTGGACCAGCGGCCCGGCGCGTACAGCGGATAGAAGGACAGCTGGTAGCCGACCTGCGGCGAGTCCAGCCGCGTCTTGAAGCCGTCGACGACGACCTTCACGTCGCTGCTGGGCCGCCACTCGACCTTGCCGGAGAGCGCCATGCGCTCCTTCTTCTCCATGATGGTGCCGAAGCGGAACTGGCCCGGACCGATCAGGCCTTCCTCGTCGGGGTCCAGCTGCCCGTTGCCGTTAGGGTCGATGGCGCCACCCCAGGTGTTGCCCCAGGGCCAGAAAAGCTCCGGCTTGTTCGGCGCCGGGTTGCGCGACCAGCCGCCATCATTGCCGGCCGTGTCGGTGCGCACATCGCGCTTCGCATACACCACACCGAGCAACACGCCCACCTGGTCGCCGAAGGTGTTGCTGTAGGTGCCCGACAGCTTGGTGCCGTTCAGGCTGCTCATCTGGTTGCGGTCGGCCTCCACGCGCAGCAGGCCGCGCTGGCCCTTCTGGTCGAAGGGGCTGGCCGAGCGCAGGTTCACCAGGCCGCCAATGGCGCCTTCGACGAGCGAAGCCTGCGCGGACTTGACGACGTCGGCGCCACTGATGACGTCGGCCGGCAGCACGTCATAGGCAAAGTAGCGGCCGGCGCTGTCGGTGCCCAGCAGGCGGCTATTGAAGGTCGTGATCGTGTACTCGGGCCCCAGGCCGCGGATGCTGACCTTCTGACCTTCGCCACCCGCCGTGCGCGAGATGGACACGCCGGTGATGTGGCTCAGCGAGTCGGCCACGTTGTTGTCGGGGAAGCGGCCCAGCTCGGTCGCGCTGATGCTGTCCTGCACGCCGGCGGCGTTGCGCTTCAGCGCAAGGGACTTCTGCAGGCTGGCGCGGGTGCCGGTCACTTCCACGCGGTCCAGCGTGTTGTCGGTCTCGGCCTTGGCGGCCTCCTGGGCCCAGGCCGGGGCGACAGCACCGAAGGCGGTGAAGGCCACCAGGCCGGCCAACGTCAGCGGGTGCAGCGCGAAACAACGGGGTTGCAGGCGAGGACTCATCGAACAGTTCCTTTGATCTTGTGTGTCGAAGCTGCCGTCAGGGCAGCGCGATGTCATCTGCTTTGGATGCCGGGGCAGCTCTCCCCCGGTGCGGTGTGCCGGCTCCTCGGATGCCCCTCGAACCGGCTTGACGCAAGTCTACGAATTCTTTCGTTTGATTTCGTATAGAGTTTTCACCGATGCCGAATGCTTTCGATGAATC
>NZ_JBFUMO010000450.1:0-4912 GCF_054049355.1 Roseateles sp. P5_E11
GTGTCGTAGTAGCTGTGCAGCGTTGCGTAGGACTCCGGGTAGTTCGACGCGACGGCCATCTTCGGCAGCACCAGCGACGCCACCGAGTTCTTGCCGTTCATGAAGTTGTTGAAGTTCTTGACCTGGGTCTCGCCACCAAAGCGAGACAGGTAGGCGAGGCTTCTGATCGGGTGCCAATCCCAGGACTGGTCCCGGGCGCCGGCATCAAACTCGGCCGACTGCCAGCTCTGCGTGACGGCCTTCCAGTTGTAGCCGGGGTTGCTGACGACGTTGTTCGTGTCGCGGTCCGTCAGGCGCAGGCCGACGCGCAGGTCGTGCAGCACCGGATGGTCGAACACGTAGCGGATGTCGCCCTTCCACGCCTTCTGCTTCGCCCGGCTCCTGTCCAGGTGCTCCATCGTGAAACCCCAGTAGTACTTGGAGGGGTCTTGCAGGAAAGCCTTGTCCGTGTCATCCAGGATCAGGCGCGGCATGCCACCCGACAGGTCCACGGTTTCCTTCGGCATGTTGATGCCGGTGGCCACGGTGGAGTCGAAGTTGCTCGTGGTGGACTCGATGAACTGGAAGTCGTTGGACACGCGCAGAGCGGGAGTCGGCGTCCAGACCAGGTTGAAGGTGGTTTCCTTCGTGAGCGAATTGCGCTTGGAGAAGCGCGTGTTCGCGTTGAAAGGAATGCCGCCGTGCCCCGGGTCGGTGATCGTGCCCGTCTGCAGGGCACCGCTGGGACCCCACTTCGCGTCTGCCGCCACGATCGAGGTGTACGGATCGGCTTGGCTGTCGATCGAGCTTTCGTCCCAGAAGTTGTTGTACTTGGAACTGAAGTGCGTCAGCGCAGCCGCCAGGGTGTCGTTCTTCCACTGGCCGGCGATATAGGTGCCCTGGCGCGTGCGATCGAACTCGAGCGAGCGCCAGCCCACGGCCTTCGGGAACCAATGGTTGCCGGGCAGCGGCTCGTAATAAGTGTTGTTGTCGGCGTCCGTCTTGGTCGATTTCTGAACGGTCTGGAAATACGGGTCGACGAACATGCCGTCGGTGCGCGTGGCGCTTTCCGAGTGGGCCACGTCAAGCAACAGGCCGATCTTGCCGATGTCGGTGTTCCAGGTGTTGGACAGCAGCGCCGAGACCGACGGCTTCTTCTTGTTGCCGAGCTGGTTGTTGGTGATCGAAACGCTGACACCGGCCTTGAAGCCGTTGTAGTCGAACGGCAGCGCCGTGCGCAGGTTCACCAAGCCGCCGATAGCGCCTTCGATCTGCTCGGCCGAGGGGTTCTTGTAGACGTCCACGCCGGCCATCAGTTCGGGCGGCACGTCCTCGAAGCTGAGGCCACGGCCGCCGTTGGCCGAGAAGGTCTCGCGGCCGTTCAGTTGCGACGACACATAGGTCAGGCCGCGGATGATCACGCCCGAACCTTCCGCCGAGAAGCGCCCCGGGTCGCCGCGAGCCATCACTCGGTCCATCGTCACGCCGACGATGCGCTGCAGCACTTCGCTAACGGAGCGGTCCGGAAGCTTGCCGATGTCGTCGGCAACGATGGAATCAACGATCTCATCAGAGTTCTGCTTGATCTTCTGAGCTGACTGCAGCGCAGCGCGCTGCCCCGACACAACTACTGTCTCCAATGCTTGTGGCGCATTTGCGGCCGGAGCTGGCGCGGGCGTGTTCTGCGCCAGCGCCGGTGTGGCTGCCCAGACCAGCGCCTGTACGGCGGCCAGGGACAGCGTTGTCCTCTTGAAATGTCTCATCCTCTTTGCTCCTCTTCGGTGGGAAACACTCAGCCCCTGCGGGCCTCGTGCCGGTCCTGCTGGTTTCTATGCCGCAGGTATTTGGTAACGCTAACAATGTCCAAACAATCGGACATCCGGACTACTAGGGATAGGGGATATACGCATGGCTCCTGCATTCAACCCTCCTTTCTCCGCAGATGGATGTGCTGCGCTGGCAACTCGAGCGCCACGGTTTCCAAGGAAACTGGTAGCGCTATCTTTGAGCCAACGAGGCGCTCGGCGCCAGGCACCAGATCGATGAAGTTGTCCGCCAGATCCAGGCCCGGGTGCTGGAGCCAAAGGCCTTTGACCGGTCGATCGCAGCTCAGTCGCAAGGCCTGGCCCTCGGCCTGGATGGCGATGCGCGCGCCGGCCAGGCGGTAGAACTTGAAGGGCTCGGTCCAGGCGCAATCCCGCGCGAGCTCGTGGCCGTCCGCATCGAAGGCGCACAACTCGGCGACGACCGGCTCGTCAAAGCCCGGCAGAGGCTGGGTCGTCTCGACGCTGGTCGACGCTGGAACCGCTTGCAAGACGCGGGTGCTGGCGAGCTGGCGTCCATCCATCGCGAACAGGCGCAGCTGCAACGCCAGTTCACAGGCCTGAGCCTCGCCGTTCATGACGGACAGCCGCGCCTGCCCTGCCTCCAGCCGCACGGCTACGGCCAGCGGCGCCAGGGCGCGGCGCACGGCATGCCAGGCCGGCTTGACGGTGCCCGAAGAGTCGATGAGGGCCCAGCTCGTCACAGGCCAGCAATCGTTGAGCTGCCAGACCAGGGCACCGCCCACGGCGCGCGCGCCGGGCCGCTGCCAGCGGCGGCGGAAGTCCTGGTAGGCCACCCGCATGGCCTCGGCCTGCACGAACTGCGTCGCGTAGACGTGATCCGCCAGCGTGCCGCCCACGCGCAGGTTGTCGGCCAGATAGACCGACAGGCGCCGATGCCCGTCCGGCCCCGCCGCCGAGCCGGCCTTGTTGTGCCACTGCACCGTGCGGCTCTCGGGGAAGCGCTCGGCTTTGGGCAGCACCGATTCGAACAAGGCCAGCGAGGGATGCGACTGCATGCCGAATTCGCTGACGAAGCGCGCCTGCACGTCGCCATAGCGTTGGTAGGGCAGCATCTGCTGGTGCCAGACCTCCCAGCTGTGGCGGTCGCCCACGGTCGCGTCGGAGGACCTGGCGCCGTCGCCTGGGGTGAAAGGGCTGCCCGGCCAGTAGGCGGTATCCGGGTCCAGCGCCGCGCAGACCTCGGGCAGCAGACCCTCGTAGATCGCTCGCGCCTCGAAGCGTTCGGCCGGCACGCCCGGGCCGGCCAGGCCGACGGACTCGGCCAGCATGTAGTCCTCGTTGTTGCCGCACCAGAGCGCCATGCAGGCGTGGTGGCGCAGACGCTTCACGGCGCTCTCAGCCTCCGCACGCACGCTGGCGAGGTAGTCGGCGTTGGCGGGGTAGAGACCACAGGCGAACATGAAGTCCTGCCAGACCAGCAGGCCGAGTTCGTCGCAGGCCTCATAGAAAGCCTCGTGCTCATAGATGCCGCCGCCCCAGACGCGCAGCATGTTCATGTTGGCCGCCGCCGCCTGGGCCACGCGCTCGCGGTAGCGCGCCGGCGTGATGCGCTCCAGCAGGTTGTCGTCGGGGATCCAGTTCGCGCCGCCGGCAAAGAAGGCCCGGCCGTTGACCTCGAAATGGAAGCTGCTGCCCGCCTCGCCTTCGACGGGGACCTGCACAAGGCGCAGCGTGCGCAGGCCGATGCGGCGGCTGTCCTGCGCCACGACCTGATCGCCGTCCAGCAAGTGGGCCACCAGCGTGTACAGCGGTTGCCCGCCCAGGCCGCGGGGCCACCAGAGCTGGGCCTCGCTGACATTCAGGGTCGCACACGCTGCATCGGCTGGCACGACCTGGCGGGCCACGCTGCGGCCGTCGGCGTCCAGCAGCTCGAAGGCGCAGCGCAAGCCGGCGGCACCGGCGGGCCGCGCCGAGACCTGCAGCGTCGCGCGCCGCCCGGCCACGTCAACCTCGCTGCGGCAGTGCAAGTCGTCGATGCGCGCCGACCAGCTGTGCCGGCGCACCGCGCGCCAAGGGCCGCTGACGAGGAGCTCGGGGCCCCAGTCCCAGCCAAAGTGGTACTGCGCCTTGCGGGCATGCAGACGAGCGCTGTCGCCGTTCCAAAGCTGACGCTTGCCATGCACGGCCTCGACCTCGCGGGCACGCCCCAGCGGCGGCTCGAAGCACAGCAGCAGTTCGTTGCGCCCGGGCTGCAGGCGGCGGCGCACGTCGACCCGGCGCGGCACGAACATGTTGTCCGATGCCAGCAGCTTCTCGCCGTTGAGCCAGACGCTGCAATAGGTGTCCAGACCCTCGAAGACCAGGTCCTCGTGGTCGGCCAGCGCGCCGGCCTCGAAGCCCAGCCGCCAGGCCCAGCGGCGCTCGCCGACCCAGCGCACCTCGGTCTCGTTCATGCCGTAGAAGGGATCGGGAATGCGCCCGGCCGCCAGCAACGCGCCATGGGCCGTGCCGGGCACTGTGGCCGGCAGCCAGGCATCAGCGGGCAGAGCCGACAGCGCCGGCCCGCCAAGGCCCTCGGGCGCCTCGGCCAGCAGCCAGTCGTCGTGCAGATCGATCAGTCGTTCAGGGCTCACGTGTCGGAGTCGTTGCGGTTGCGTTGCACACCAGCCCGCGGCGGGAGACCCCGAGCCGAACGGCACGCTTCGCCGATCAGCCTCTGCGCCGCGCCTCAACGCGGCCGCGGCTTGTCTCCTGCTTCGCCACAAGCAAAGCTAAACATTGTTCTGTTGCGCATTCTGTTTCTCTACGACAACGCTAGCACTCGGGGATATTCCTGATGTTTTCTGGAAGAGACAGTCAACACAGCCGCTCAACTGCCGCACATAATCCCGTCCGTTTAGTAAACAACAACGAGACAAAGTGGCCAAGCCGGCCACGCGCTTCCCCCGCAATGAAAGCCCTGCTCACCCAGGCGGCGCTGGTCCTCGGTCTCGCTGCCGGCGTGCCACTCGCCCACGCCGCCCGCCTGGTCATCTGGATGGTGGGCGACGACAAGACGCCTCAGGTCATGCAGCCGGCCGTCGCCGCTTTCCGCTCCACCCATCCGGATGTCACCGTGGAAGTGCGCGACGTGCCCTGGGCTGACG
>NZ_JBFUMO010000451.1:0-4874 GCF_054049355.1 Roseateles sp. P5_E11
GGTGGAGATGGCGACGATGAGGAAGGCCGAGATCGTCGCGATCTTGATCGAGTTCCACAGCCAGGTTAGCACCGGGAAAGGCGGTTGTACCAGGCTGCCGTCGGCGGCCTGGTAGGGGATGCCGAGCGCCAGCTTCCAATGCTCCAGGCTGATCTCGGTCGGGATCAGGCTGCCGGTGGCGAAGTTGCCAGGGCGCAGCGAGATGGACACGACGGCCAGCAGCGGGAAGATGGTGATGGCGATGAAGATCCACATCACCGCGTGGCCGGCGAGGGTGCGCCAGCGGGCTTGTTTGCCGAGGACGATGGCCATGGTTCAGAACTCCGAATGTCTTTCTGGATGGGTCGGGATCGGCCCGGGTGAGCGGTCTGCTCCGTGTCCCCCGCCCGCTGCGCGGTCTCCTCCTTTACCTGCGCAGCCCGCCCACCCGGCCCGATCCAACACCAGCGGTTTCCTTCGCTGAAGAAACCCACTGGGTCCAGTTGCCGAGTGCGGCGGGCGAGGGACGAAGGTAAAGGAGGAGGTCGCGTAGCGGCCGGGGGACACGTAGTCCCTCGTCTGCCGCGCTTGGCAACCCATCGATGCCAGCATCATTTTTGTGCCTTGGCGCTCATGCGAAGGTTGATCAGCGACAGCGCCGCCACGAGGAAGAAGATCAGCGTCGAGATCGCCGCAGCCAGGCCGAAGTCGGAGCCCGAGTCCTTGAAAGCGATGCGGTAGGTGTAGCTGACGAGGATGTCGGTCTGGCCCGCGGGCAGCTTGGTGGACAGGAAGTCCGGCCGGCCGTCGGTCAGCAGCGCGATCAGCACGAAGTTGTTGAAGTTGAAGGCGAAGGCACTGACCAGCAGCGGCRCCAGCGGCTTGATGATCAGCGGCGCAGTGATCTTGAGGAAGTTGGTCGCGGGGCTGGCGCCGGCCAGCGCCGAGGCTTCGTACAGGTCCGCGGGAATCGCCTTCAGCAGCCCAGAGCACAGGATCATGATGTAGGGATAGCCCAGCCACACGTTGACGATCAGCAGCATGGTCTTGGCCAGCAGCGGGTCGGCAAACCAGGCCGGCTTGACGCCGATCAGTGCGTTCAGGATGGCATTGATCTCGCCGAAGTTCTGGTTGAACAGGCCCTTGAAGACGAGGATGGAAATGAAGCCCGGCACCGCATACGGCAGGAAGAGCAGGGTGCGGTAGGTGGTGCGGTACTTCATGCCCTCCCAGTTCAGCAGCACGGCGAAGAGCATGCCGATGGCGGTTGAGAAGACGACGGTCAGCGCAGAGAAGATGACCGTCCAGCTGAAGATGGACAGGAAGGGGCCGCGGAACTCGGCGTCGAACAGCATGCGCGTGTAGTTCGCCATGCCGATGAAGGCCTTGAAGCCGGGCTGCAGGGTTTCGCCCGCCGCCGTCTGGAAGAAACCGGTGTCGCGGTTGGCCTTGAACACGGCGCCGTCGGCGGCGCGTGTCAGGCTGCCGTCGGCATTCGTCGTCCACATCGGCTTGACGGGGCCGAACTCGCGCAGGCCGAGGTAATGCAGCTCGGTCTTGTCGGGCGCAACGAGCACGAGCTTGGCCAGCGCGTCGCGGTGCTTGATCAGCTCGGGCAAGGGCAGGGCGGCGCCTGTCGGTGCGGACGTGGCGTCCGCCGCGGCCAGGTCCACGCGGAGGTCCTTGCCCGCGCGCAGCGCCAGCGGTGGCGACATCCACTGCGGGTTGGCTTCGCCTTCGGTTTTCAGCACGAGGCGGAATTCGGCGCCGCTGGCATGCAGGCTGTAGTTCAGCACCCGGTCTTCCACCGCGTCATGCTGCTCCAGCAGGTACTCGCGCACGCGGCTTTCGCTGAGCAGGTGGATGCTGGAGTAGTTCGTCAGGCCGATCTGCGCCGTGTAGACGAGCGGGAAGGCGATGAAGACCAGCATGCCGGCCACGCCGGGGAAGAGGTAGCGCCAGGCGAAGCCGCCGCGGCTGAGGTAGACGTAGAAGCCGGCGGTGAACAGCACGAGCAGACCGATGGCCCAGGCGGCCTGGCCGGTCGTGTAAATCAGGAAGACGAGATACAGCGCGGCGACCATGCCGAGGATGGCGAGCGGCCAGTGCAGCCACTTGGACAGCTTCTCGGTCAGCGAGGGCGGCAGCGTCGTGTAGGCGCCTTGGCCGAGGGATGAGGACAAGGCGTTCATTTGTTCAGCAGCATCCGTGCGGCGGCGCCGTCGAGCGCGTCCTTCGGTGATTGCAGTCCGTTGGTGATGGCTTCGAGCGCCGCGTCCATCGCGGTCCAGAAGCGGCCGACCTCGGGGATGTTGGGGATGGGCGCGCCGTTGCGCGCATTGGTCATGCTGGCTGCGATCAGCGGGTTGACTGACAGCTCGGCGTAGAAGGCCTTGTTGGCCGGCACGCCGATGGGCACGTCGGCATCCAGCACCTTCAGCGCTTCGGGGCGCATCAGGTGGTTCTCGATGAACTCCTTGGCGATGTCCTTGTTCTTGCTGGGCGCCGAGATCATGCAGCCCAGCACGCCGACAAAGCTCTTGCTCGGCTTGCCGGCAATGACGGCCGGAATGGGTGCCACGCCGATGTCGATCTTGGCGCGCCTGGCGTTGTCCCAGGCCCAGGGGCCGGAGATCATCATGGCCACCTCGCCACGGGCAAAGGCGGACTCCATCTCGGAGTAGCGCGCGCCCTTGGGCATGTGGCCGCCCTTGATGAGGCGCTCGATCATCTGGGCACCAGCCAGGGCGCCTTCGTTGTTGACGTCCACCTTCTTGGGATCGAAATCACCCTGGGTATCACGGCCGAAGATGACGCCACCCGCGCCGGCAATCATGGGCCAGCTGAAGAAGCTCTTGTTGTAGTCCCACAGCACGGCGTGCTTGCCGCTGGCCTGAAGCTTCTTGTCCAGCGCGATCAGTTCGTCCCAGGTCGCGGGCGGCGTGGGCACCAGGGCCTTGTTGTAGATCAGGCCCGTCGTCTCGATGGCGATGGGGTAGCCCCAGATGCGGCCGCGGTAGCTCAGCGCCGCCCAGGCCTGGTCTTCGGACTCGGCCTTCAGCCGCGCCGACGGACGCAGCGACGTCAGCAAGCCCGCCTTGGCCCATTCGCCGACACGGTCGTGGGGCCAGCAGAAGATGTCCGGGCCCTTGCCAGCACCGGCGGCCTGCTGGAACTTGTCGGTCGCATCGACCGGGTGCTCGACGACGACCTTGACGCCCGAGGCCTTCTCGAAGGCATCGCCGACCTTCTGCAGGCCGTTGTAGGCCTTGTCGCCATTGATCCAGACCAGGAGCTTGGGCGATGCGGCCAGCGCCGGCGCGGCCGCTAGCGCCGCCACCAAGGGCAGCCACTTCATGCCGCCAACTCCGGTGCGGCCAGGCGGCGCAAGGCGAGGCCGTCGCCGTTGAACACGTAGAGCGCCTCGGCCGGCAGATGCAGGTCCAGATCCTGGCCGCTGCGCAGGCGATCGCAGCCGTTGCGACCTTCGAACTGGCAGGTCAGTGGCTCCTCGAGGCCGGGGTAGGGGCAGTAGGCGAAGGTGATGCCGCCCAGCGACTCGACGAAGGCCACCGTGCTTTGCAGCAGGTTGTTCGCCCCACCTTGGCGGATGTGCTCGGGCCTGACGCCCAGCGTGACCTTGTCGCCGACCTTGGCGGCGCTGCCATCGACCAGCGCGCGCAACACGACATGGCTGCCGCTGAGCTTCACATCGACGTGGCCCGCCTCGATGGCGGCCAGCTCACCCTCAATGAAGTTCATCTTCGGGCTGCCGATGAAGCCTGCCACGAAGAGGTTGCGCGGATGCTCGTACAGCTCCAGCGGCGAGCCGACCTGTTCGATCTTGCCGGCCGACAGCACGACGATGCGGTCGGCCAGCGTCATGGCCTCCACCTGGTCGTGGGTCACGTAGATCATGGTGGTTTTCAGATCCTCGTGCAGCTTGGCGAACTCGTAGCGCATGCGCACGCGAAGGGCGGCATCGAGGTTCGACAGCGGCTCGTCGAACAGGAAGACGTCGGGCTTGCGCACGATGGCGCGRCCSATGGCSACGCGCTGGCGCTGGCCGCCGGACAGGTCCTTGGGCTTGCGGTCCAGCAGGTGCTCGATGTGCAGGATCTTGGCCGCGTTGCGCACGGCCGTCTCGATCTCGGCCTTGGGCACCTTGGCCAGCTTCAACCCGAAAGCCATGTTGTCGTACAGATTCATATGCGGGTAGAGCGCATACGACTGGAACACCATGGCGATGCCGCGTTCGCTGGGCGGCACGTCGTTGACGACGCGCCCGCCAATGGTCAGCTCGCCGCCGGTGATCTCTTCCMGGCCGGCGATGGTGCGCAGCAGCGTCGACTTGCCGCAGCCCGAGGGGCCGACGAAGACCATGAACTCGCCGTCGCGGATCTCCAGGTCGATGCCGTGAAGGATGCGGATGTCGCCATAGGCTTTCTCCACGCCGGTCAGTCGAACGTCTGCCACTTCTAACCTTTCAGTCGCCGGCCGTCTGGCGGTCGGCTTGTCTCGTCATTTGACGGCTAAATTTCTCTTCTTTGGCCGTCTTTGTAGACAATATACATTCGCTACGCGCTAGCAACAACAGAGGTGATCCGTTCGAATCTTCATGAAATCCTTGAAAATCAAGGCTTTGCAAAACATCTCGGGTTTTCCATATGTAGTCAAACTACACAACGGGGCGGAGCTGGTCGATACTTCAGCCAACGCTGCCCGTCGAGTAGCATTCTTGCCTCCGTCGCTGGGGGCCGGCACTGATGAACTCCCCAACACCCAAGAGCTTCGCGTTACCCGTTCAACGCAAGCCCGCCGCCAAGGCCTCCACCGCGATGAAGAAGCCGACTGCCCTCTCCGCCGAAGACAAGGCCTTGCGCGCCGCCTTCGAG
>NZ_JBFUMO010000452.1:0-4862 GCF_054049355.1 Roseateles sp. P5_E11
CATCCAGGACGAGTCCGACAAGTCCGGGATGCGCGTGGTCATCGAGCTCAAGCGCGGTGAAGTGCCCGAGGTGGTGCTGAACAACCTGTACAAGCAGACGCAGCTGCAGGACAGCTTCGGCATGAACATGGTCGCCCTCGTCGATGGCCAGCCCAAGCTATGCAATCTGCGCGACATGGTCATCGTGTTCCTGGAGCACCGCCGCGAGGTGGTGACCCGCCGCACGATCTACGAACTGCGCAAGGCCCGCGAGCGCGGCCATGTGCTGGAAGGCCTGGCGGTGGCGCTGGCCAACATCGACGAATTCATCGAGACCATCAAGACCTCGCCGACGCCGCCCGTCGCCAAGGCTGCCCTGATGGCCAAGAGCTGGGATTCGTCGCTGGTGCGCGAGATGCTGTCGCGCACCGAGACGCTGTCGGCCGGTGGCCCCTCCGCCTACCGTCCCGAAGGCCTGGAGCCCGAGTACGGCATGCAGGCCGACGGCCTGTACCGCCTGTCGGAATCGCAGGCTGGCGAAATCCTGCAGATGCGCCTGCAACGCCTGACTGGCCTGGAGCAGGACAAGATCGTCGGCGAGTACAAGGAAGTGATGGCGGAGATCGCCGATCTGCTCAACATCCTTGCCACGCCTGCCCGGGTGACAACCATCATCAGCGACGAGCTGGTGCAGCTGAAGAACGAGTTCGGCCAGACCAAGCTGGGCGCTCGCCGCAGCGTCATCGAGCACAACGCCCAGGAACTCGGCACCGAAGACCTCATCACGCCGACCGACATGGTCGTGACGCTCTCGCACACCGGCTACATCAAGAGCCAGGCATTGAGCGAATACCGCGCTCAAAAGCGCGGCGGCCGCGGCAAGCAGGCCACGCAGACGAAGGACGACGACTGGGTCGACCAGCTCTTCATCGCCAACACCCACGACTGGCTGCTGTGCTTCTCCAACCGCGGCCGCGTCTACTGGCTCAAGGTCTGGGAAGTACCGCAGGGCTCGCGCAACTCGCGCGGCAAGCCCATCGTCAACATGTTCCCGCTGCAGGCCGACGAGAAGATCACCGTCGTGCTGGCGCTGACCGGCGAGTTCCGCAGCTTCCCTGAAGATCACTTCATCTTCATGGCCACGGCCATGGGCACGGTCAAGAAGACCTCTCTGAAGGACTTCAGCAATCCCCGCAAGGCCGGCATCATCTCCGTCGACCTGGACGAGGGCGACCACCTGATCGGCGCCGCACTGACCGACGGCCACCACGATGTGATGCTGTTCAGCGACGGCGGCAAGGCCGTGCGCTTCGACGAGGACGACGTGCGCCCGATGGGCCGCACCGCCCGCGGCGTGCGCGGCATGATGCTCGAGCCCGACCAGCGCCTCATCGCCATGCTGGTGGCCGAAGACGAAACCCAGAGCGTGCTGACCGCCACCGAGAACGGCTACGGCAAGCGCACGTCCATCGTTGAGTACACGCGCCACGGCCGCGGTACCAAGGGCATGATTGCCATCCAGCAGAGCGAGCGCAATGGCCGCGTCGTCGCCGCGACGCTGGTGCGCCCCGAGGACGAGATCATGCTGATCACCGACAAGGGCGTGCTGGTGCGCACCCGCGTCAGCGAGATCCGCGAACTCGGCCGCGCCACGCAAGGCGTCACACTGATCGCGCTGGACGACGGCAGCAAGCTGTCCGGCCTGCAGCGCATCGTCGAGAACGACGCCAACGAGACCGATGCCCCTGCCGAAGATGGCGAGGCCGGCCTTACCGATGACTCCTCCGAAGCCCCCAAGGACTGATCACATGACCTCTCGCAACCTGGGCCTGGCCCTCGCCCTGGCCCTGGCCACTGGCACCGCCCTGGCCGATCCGTCGCCGGCCAAGAAGGCTCTGATCGACAAGATCGTGGCGCTGCAGCAGCAGGGCATGGCCGACAGCATGGCGGCCAGCATCGTGCAGCAACCCCTGCCGCAGCTGACGCAAGGCGGCCGCGCCGCGCTGCAGCAAGTGCCGCCCGAGAAGCGCGACGCGACGGCCAAGGCCATGGACGCCGAGCTGAAGAAGTTCATCGAGGAAAACGTGCCCTACCTGAAGGACAAGATCGCCAAGGCGATTGGGCCCACGGCTTCGGCCCTGCTGGACGAACGCTTCAACGAGGACGAACTGAAGCAGGTCGTCGCCTGGGCAGAATCGCCGGTCAGCCAGAAATTCGGCCTTGCCAGCGTCGAACTGCAGAAGGCCGTCGCGCAAAAGGTGATGGCCGAGGCCGGCCCCACGCTGGAAGGCCGTCTCAAGGCCTTGCAGACCACGCTGGCCAAGCAATTGGGCCTGCAGCCTCCGCCGGCCGCCGCGCCCAAGCCCGCAGCCTCCGCGCCCAAGAAGTAGCCTCCCGGATCTCGATGACCACAGCCCGCCCGTTCAATTTCGCCCCCGGCCCCGCCACACTGCCTGAACCGGTGCTGCAACAGGTGGCGGCCGAGATGCTGGACTGGCACGGCAGTGGCATGAGCGTCATGGAGATGAGCCACCGCGGCAAGGAGTTCATCTCCATCGCGGAAGCGGCTGAGCGGGATCTGCGCGAGCTGCTCGCCGTGCCGGCCAACTTCCGCATCCTCTTCATGCAGGGTGGCGGCTTGGGTGAAAACGCCATCGTGCCGCTGAACCTGAGCCGTGGCGGCAAGGTCGATGTCGTCGTGACGGGCTCTTGGTCGCGCAAGAGCGCCGCCGAGGCGCGCCGCTATGCCGACGTGCAGATCGCCGCCGACATCGGCAGCGGGCATGCCATCCCCGGCGACTGGCAACTTCGCAGCGACGCGAGCTATGTCCACGTCTGCACCAACGAGACCATCGACGGCGTCGAATTCCATGACCTGCCCCGTATCGGCAACGGCGTGCCGCTGGTCATCGACTGCTCCTCCCACCTGTTGTCGCGCCCCATCGACTGGAGCCGCATCGGCCTGGCCTTCGGCGGCGCGCAGAAGAACATCGGCCCGGCCGGCATGACCCTGGTCTTCGTGCGCGAAGACCTTCTGGGCCGCGCACTGGAGATCTGTCCTTCGGCCTTCAACTACGAAACCGTAGCGGCAGCCCAGTCCATGTTCAACACGCCGCCAACCTTCGCGATCTATGTGGCGGGTCTGGTGTTCCAGTGGGTGAAAGGCTTTGAGTACGCCGGCAAGCGCGACCTGGCCGCCATTGAGCAGCGCAACATCGACAAGGCCGGCCTGCTCTACGCGACGCTGGATGCCTCCGGCTTCTACGAGAACCGCGTCGACGCCAGCTGCCGCTCACGCATGAACGTGCCCTTCTTCCTGAAGGATGAAAAGCTCAACGAGAGCTTCCTGACCGCGGCCAAGGCCGCTGGCCTGCTGCAGCTCAAGGGTCACAAGTCGATGGGCGGCATGCGCGCGTCCATCTACAACGCGATGCCGCTGGAAGGCGTGCAGGCGCTGGTGTCATTCCTGAAGGACTTCGAGGCCCGCCATGGCTGAACCTGTCGCCTCCCAGGCACTGCTCGCGCTGCGCGACCAGATCGACGGCCTGGACCGCCAGCTGCTGGACCTGCTGAACCAGCGCGCCCGCGTCGCCGAGCAAGTCGGCGAGATCAAGCGCGCCGAGGGCACACCCTTTTTCCGCCCGGACCGCGTCGCCCAGGTCATCGACAAGATCCGTGCCGCTAACCCGGGGCCGTTGAAGTCCGAGCACGTCGCGGCCATTTGGCGCGAGATCATGTCCGCCTGCCTGGCGCTGGAGTCGCCGCAGCGCGTCGCCRTGCTCGGCCCCATCGGCACCTTCTGCGAGCAGGCCGCTCTCGAATACTTCGGCAGCGCCGCCGACATGACCTACTGCGCCACTTTCGACGAGGTCTTCCACGCGACGGCCAGCGGCAGCGCGCAGTTCGGCGTCGTCGGCGTCGAGAACATGACCGAGGGCGTCGTCACGCGCTCGCTGGACCTGTTCCTGCACACGCCCTGCCATGTGGTCGGCGAGGTCAGCCTGCTGATCCGCCACAACCTGATGCGCAAGGAGCCTTCGATGCACGGCATCGAAGCGGTGCTCGCGCACCCGCAAGCCCTGGCCCAATGCCAGAACTGGCTGAACAAGCACCTGCCCGACGTCGAGCGCCGAGCCGTCTCCAGCAATGCCGAGGGCTCGCGCCTGGCCGCCACCAACCCGGCCTGGGCCGCCCTGGGCAGCGAACGTGCCTCGCAGGTTTTCGGCCTGCACATCACCGCGCACGCCWTCCAGGACGAGGCATACAACCGCACGCGCTTCGCCGTCATCTGCCTGCCGCAGACGATGGCCACACCGCCGGCCACCGGGCGCGACTGCACCAGCCTGGTCGTTTCCGTGCCCAACCGGCCCGGCGCCATGCACGATCTGCTGGTGCCGCTGAAGAAGCACGGCGTATCCATGACCCGCCTGGAGTCCCGCCCGGCCCGTACCGGCCAGTGGGATTACTACTTCTACATCGACCTCGACGGCCATCCGACGCAGCGCCACGTCGCCGACGCGCTGGCTGAGTTGCGCGAGCTCTGCGCCTTCTTCAAGATGCTGGGCGCCTACCCGGTGAAAAACTAACCATGTTTCAACAGCTCGGCGTGATTGGATGCGGCCTGATGGGTGGCAGCTTCGCGCTGGCGATGAAAAAAGCCGGCCTGGTCAAACGCGTCGTCGGCTACAGCAAGTCGCCGTCCACGACGGAGCAGGCCAAGAAGCTGGGCGTCATCGATGTGGCCGCCGAATCGGCGCTGCTGGCGGTGTCAGGTTCGGACATCGTGCTGATCGCGGTACCCGTGTCGGCCACCGAGAGCACGCTCAAGGCCATCCGCCACCTCGTCAATCCGGGCGTCCTGTTCATGGACGTCGGCTCGACCA
>NZ_JBFUMO010000453.1:0-4821 GCF_054049355.1 Roseateles sp. P5_E11
GCTGATCTGCCCCTGGCATAGCGGCAACCGCCCGGCTGCGTTCCTTGAGTACGACGGCAACAAGGGCACGTTGATGCCGAGCAAGAGCTTTGCATTCGTGACGGAAAGTCCATGCCCACACTACTTTCCGGAAGAGACTGGAGACCCGCTCTTTGACGTCAGGCAGGCGCCCCAAGAAGAAGCGCCAAAACTGCGCATCGAAGTCTTTCGGCGTTGGCTGAGATCCTTGCTGACGCCCCTGCTAGGAAAGCGCGCCGCGCTACGTTCCAACTGAGTCAAGGATGGGTACGACCGAGTTCAGAGTTGTGCGCAAACAGTTCCGAGTTGTGCGCAAACCGACACCGACACCGACAGCCACCACATGCAGCCCATCCCCCCAAATCTGCAGCCTGTCGCCCTCCGCTAGGTCGCTCCCGGAGCCACGAGATATGGTGTGCTACATCAGCAACACACCTCGGAGCTCCCATGACTCCCACCTGGACAGACCAGGCACCGATCTACCAGCAGCTCGCCGACCGACTGGCCGTGCAGCTGCTTGACGGCAGCCCCCCGGAAGGCGAGGCCCTGCCGTCGGTGCGACAGCTCGCCAGCCAGTACGTCATCAACCCGCTCACCGTCACGCGGGCGCTGCAGGCGCTCAGCGAGCACGGCCTGATCGAGTCTCGCCGCGGCCTGGGCATGTATGTGATGAGCGGCGCCCGCGAGCGTTTGCTGCGCCAGGAGCGCGAGCAGTTCCTGCAGAAGGACTGGCCGGCCCTGCGCGCCAAGCTCAAGCGGCTGGGCCTGACCGCCAAGGATCTGAACTGGGAGTCGACATGAACCTCATCGAAGCCAAGAACATCACGCTGCGCTACGGCAAGAAGACAGCGCTGAACGACGTTTCCGTCGCGGTGCCCAAGGGCCGCGTCGTCGGCCTGTTGGGCCACAACGGCGCCGGCAAGACCTCGCTGATGAAGGCGATGGTTGGCCTGCTGCCGGTGCAGGGCGAGCTGAGCGTGCTGGGGCTGGAGCCGACCAGGAACCGCCAGCAGCTGCTGACCGAGCTCAGCTACATCCCCGACGTGGCGGTGCTGCCACGCTGGGCCCGCGTGCACGAGCTGATCACGCTGATGGGCCGGCTGCAACCCAAGTTCTCTGCCGAGCGCGCGCGCACCCTGCTCAAGCGCACCAGCGTTAGCGAGGGCGACAAGATCAAGAGCCTGTCCAAGGGCATGGTGGCCCAGACGCACCTGGCACTGATCGCCGCCATCGACGCGAAGCTGATGATCCTGGACGAGCCGACGCTGGGCCTGGACGTGGTGTCGCGCAAGAGCTTTTACGAGATGCTTATCGACGAGTGGTGCGACGGCGAACGCAGCGTGCTGATCTCGACCCACCAGGTCGAGGAGGTGGAGGCGCTGCTGTCCGACGTGATCATGCTGGACGAAGGCCGCGTGGCGCTGTCGATCAGCCTGGAGGACATCGACCGCCGTTTCGTGGCGCTGAACCACGACCCGGCCGCCGCCGACGCGATGGCCGCCGCCCACCCGCTGCTGCGCTACCGCGAGCAGGGCCGCACGACCTCGCTGTTCGACGGCCCGCCGCCCGAGCACATCACAAGCCTGGGCCAGCGCGTGCGCCCCAGCCTCGTCGACCTTTTCATGGCGCTGACCCGCAACCCGGCGCTGAACGGCAAGCAAGCCTGAACTGGAGCAAATGCCATGAACAACCACATCCCCACCCTGCTGCTGCGCGAGTGGATGCAGCACAAGCGCGGCTGGCTGATCGCCGCCTTCGCCCCGCCGATCCTTTTCCTGGCCATGCTGCCCTTCGGCCATGTGCAGGGCCTGCCGATGGAACACCCGGAGCTGATCGGCCTGGCCATCCTGCTGCTGAGCACCTGCGCGGTGTATGTCATCTGCCTGCTGGTGGCGTTGTTCCAGTTGCCCGGCTTGGCGCGGCGTGATGCGCAGGACCGCTCGATCGAGTTCTGGCTCTCCCTGCCGGGGCGCCCGAGCGAGAGCGTCGCGTCGACGGTGCTGGCGCATGCCTGGCTGGCGCCTCTGGGCGGCGCTGTCGTGGGGGCCCTTTTTGGCCTGCCGATCGCGATGTCGGTGCTGGGCAGCAAGGCGGGCTTGGGCGCGGCCATGTCGGTGAACTGGGGCGAGGTCGTCTCGGCGGCAACGCCCCTGCTGCTGCGTGGCCTCGTGGGCACCGTGCCGCTGATGCTGTGGCTTGCGCCGATGATCTTCGTGCTGATGGCCGCTTCGGCCTGGCTCAAGCGCCTGGGCGTGCCGCTGGTCTTCGTCGGCGGCTTCGTTGTCACCCTGGTGCTGCACAAGGTCTACAGCATCGACTGGCCGCTGCAGGCGCTGAGCGATTGGAACGAGCGCCTCGGCCACTCGATGATCAATGACGCGGACGGCCTGAAGTCGGCCCTGATGTCGGATGTCAACCTGTGGACCTGGTCGCTGCAGGACCTGAGCCACACGCTGGCCGATCTCGCCTCGCCGCAGTTCCTGGGCTGGGTCGCCGTGGCCGCCGCTGGTTTCGCGCTGGTGGTGATGAAGCGGGCACGCGGCGCCTGATCGGCCGGCCTGTCCAAAAGCAAACCGGGGTCAGTTCAACTGGCCCCGGTTTTTTGTTTCTGAACGCCTCAGGTCGGTGAACTGGCCAGAGCGTCGGGCGCCGCCGGCGGCACGATGCGCGCTGCCACTTCCTTGCGGAAGCGGTTGAGCTCCTGCACGGTGGCGAAGCTGCGGTCCATCAGCAGGCTCATGTTGTGCAGGATGCGCTCGACGACCTTGTTCTCCCAAACCGAGTCGAACTGGATCTGCTTGTCCAGCCAGCGCTCCAGCCATTCGGGGTCCGGCAGGCGGCTCTGGATGGTGTCGCGCGGGAAGAGTTTGGCGTTGACGTGCAGATTGGTCGGGTGCAGGGCCTGGGCCGTGCGGCGGGCGCTGGCCATCAGCACGCCGACCTTGGCGAAGGCGGCGCGGGCCTCGTCGCCGAACTTGGCCATGGCCCGCTTCATGTAGCGCAGATAGGCGCCGCCGTGCCGGGCCTCGTCGCGCGACAGGGTTTCGTAGATGGCCTTGATGACGGGCTCGTTGTGCCACTCGGACGCGCGGCGGTACCAGTGGTTCAGGCGGATCTCGCCGCAGAAATGCATCATCAGCGTCTCGAGCGCTGGCGCGGGGTCGAAGTCGAACCGCACCTCGTGCAGCTCGGCCTCCGTGGGCACGAGATCAGGGCGGAAGCGCTTGAGGTATTCGATCAGCACCAGGCTGTGCTTTTGCTCCTCGAAGAACCAGACCGACATGAAGGCGCAGAAGTCACTGTCTTCGCGGTTGTCGCGCAGGAACATCTCGGTGGCGGGCAGCGCCGACCACTCGGTGATGGCGTTCATCTTGATGGTCTGGGCCTGTTCGTCGCTCAACAGGCTGGCGTCGAACTTGTCCCACGGGATGTCGCGGTCCATGTTCCAGCGCACGGCTTCGAGTTGTTTGAACAGTTCAGGGTAAAGCATGAGAAATCCTCGTCTAGAGGCGGGATTCTAAAGTTCGCGCCAGCGTGCCATCTCCGGCGCGATTGCGGCCAAGCCGTCGAGGCAGCGCACGCCGTCCTGAGAGCCCGGCAAACGGAGTGCCCGGCTGCTGCTGCTGGCCCAGATTTCGACGGCGGCCGGCAGCTGCCCGCGCAAGCTGGCCAGCCCGTCCAGCATGGCGCGGTGGGCCAACTGGCCGGCGAAGCTCAGCGCGACGACATCGACCCGGCAGGCCGCAGCGGCGGCAGGCAACTGCGCCAACGGGGTCTGCACGCCCAGTGACAGGCAGACGGCGCCCTCCAGGCCCAGCAGAGCCTCGACCATCAGCAGGCCCAGCGCGTGGCTTTCGCCGGGCAGGGTTGTCAACAGCACCCGCGGCTGGCGACCGGTCGGGGGCGGCAACGCATGCATGGCCTGGCGCAGCACCAACTGCAGGGATTCGCTGTAGAGGTGCTCCTGGAAGATCTGCAGCGCCCCGCTCATCCACAGCTCGCCAATGCGCGTCGTCAAAGGCGCGAAGACCTCGATGACGCCGCGCCCCAGACCGCGGCGCAGCACGACCTCGGACAGCGCACGCCGCAGCCCCTCGACGTCATGGCCTTGCAGCAAGGCGGCACAGGCGGCGATCTCGAAAGGCTCGACAGCCGCGCCCGCGACGGGCACGGCCGCAGGCGGCTTCAGCAGGGCCGACAACTCCTGCACCGACGCAGCAACGACACGGCCCGGACGGTGGCCGGCGTCCAGCAACCGCTTCACGAGCCGCAGCCGCTGAACCTGTTCCGGCGGGTACAGGCGCTCGCCGGTCGCGTCGCGCCTGGGCGACGGGAAACCATAGCGGCGCTCCCAGACGCGCAGCGTTTCCTTGTGGATGCCGGTATCGCGCTCGACCGCGGTGATGCCGATGCCGTCGAACGAATCATTCATCGCTGGATCTCGGATCGCGCATGGTTCGCCCTGCACAAAGCTGGGACAGTAGTTGATTCCGGCCGCGCGAGAGGGGCGGCCCGCACACCAACAGAAATATTCGACAAAGCGAATTACACGTCCTACTGTTTGTAATTCCGCTGCAGCCACACGGGGCAGAGAAAAACAGCCGCGGCGAGGACAACAATCGTCACAGGAAACCGGTACACGGCCTTGGAATTTCGCGCTCAGTGCCCACTCTCAGGCTACACACCAGTAAAAACCCGAGTCCTGGCTCGGCTCGCACTCTCCGCTCAACCACGAATTTAGGTCGCGCAACCTCTCTGATCTCAGAGCAGCAATCTCGAAGCCGTTCTCCTCCTCCTCCCTCC
>NZ_JBFUMO010000454.1:0-4820 GCF_054049355.1 Roseateles sp. P5_E11
ATCAGACGCTGGGCCCAGGTGCTGCGGGGCGTGGTGTGAGGAGTGCTGCTCATGCCTGGGAGGGGTCTGAGGAAGAAGTTTCGGGATCCGACGAATCAGTGTCGAAACGTGGGTCCCGTTCGTCGGGAATCAAGGGCTGGACCTGCATGGCGGTCGCAATCAGCTGGCGCAACTCGGCAAGGCCGCTGCCATCCAGGGCGCTGACGAAGACTCGCGGCGTCGGCTCGGTACTGCCATTGGCGCGCAGCACGGCGTCGACGATCTCGCGCGGGCGCTGATCGCCGGGCAGCAGATCCTGCTTGTTGTAAACCAGGATCTGCGGCACGTCGGCCGCACCAATCTCGGCCAGCACGCGCTCGACCTCCGCCATCTGTTCCTCCAGCACCGGGCTGGCAGCATCAACGACATGCAGCAGCAGGTCGGCGTCGGCCGCCTCCTGCAGCGTGGCGCGAAAGGCCTCGACGAGCTTGTGCGGCAGGTCGCGGATGAAGCCCACGGTGTCAGACAGCGAGACGYTGGCCGCGGCCTGCTCCAGGTAGAGGGAGCGCGTCGTCGTGTCCAGCGTCGCGAACAGCTGGTTGGCCGCATAGGCGCGCGCCTTGGTCAGCGCGTTGAACAGCGTGCTCTTGCCGGCGTTCGTGTAGCCGACCAGCGAAACCTTGAAGACGCCATTGCGCGAGCGCGCCTTGCGCTGCGTGCCGCGCTGGCGCTGCACCTGCTTCAGGCGTTCCTTGGTCTTCTTGATACGCTCGTCGATCATGCGGCGGTCCAGCTCGATCTGAGCCTCGCCGGGGCCGCCGCGCATGCCGATGCCACCACTCTGGCGCTCCAGGTGGCTCCAGCGCCGCACCAGGCGCGTGGCCAGGTATTGCAGGCGCGCGAGTTCGACCTGCAGCTTGCCCTCGTGGCTTTGCGCACGGGCGGCAAAGATCTCGAGAATCAGCGCGGTGCGGTCGGCGACGGGCACGCCGAGCACGCGCTCCAGGTTGCGCTGCTGGGCCGGCGAAATGGCCTGATCGAACAGCACCGTGTGGGCCTGGTGGGCCAGCACGAGCAGCTTGATCTCGTCGGCCTTGCCGGAGCCGACGAACAGGGCGGCGTCAGGCGCCGGGCGGCGGGCGATGACCTTGGCGACGGGCGTGTCACCGGCGGATTCCGCCAGCAGGGCCAGTTCATCCAGGCTCTCGTCAAAACCCTGGGCGTTGCGGTGACGACCGARATCGACACCCACAAGAATGGCGCGCGCCGCCTCGGAGGGCGGCGTCGCGTCGTGGGCAGAGGTCGAGGACAAGGGGTGGGGATCAGGCGTCCGCGGGAGCGTCGCCGGCGTGGAAGTTGACCGCACGGCCCGGCACGACAGTCGAGATCGCGTGCTTGTAGACCATCTGCGTCACAGTGTTGCGCAGCAGGACGACGTACTGGTCAAACGATTCGATGTGGCCTTGGAGCTTGATGCCGTTCACGAGGTAGATCGAAACGGGCACATGCTCTTTGCGGAGCAGGTTCAAAAAGGGGTCCTGCAAAAGTTGGCCTTTGTTGCTCATCGGTATGCTCCGAGTTATTCGGGGGGATGGGGGACTACGGGTAAGACCTTAACACAGCGTCTCAGGCCCTCCAGAGGTCAGCCTAGGTCTTTTCGTCGAAGGGATTCTTCGAAGAACGCAGCTCGATCTTCAGCGGCGTTCCGACCAGCTTGTAGTGCGCGCGGATGCGGCCTTCCAGATAGCGCTTGTAGACCTCGGTGACACCGTCCAGCGCATTGCCGTGGATGACGACGATGGGCGGGTTCTGGCCGCCTTGGTGGGCATAGCGCATCTTGGGGCGCGAAACCCCCGAGCGCTTGGGCTGCTGATGCTCCGTGGCTTCCTGGATGAGGCGGGTCAGCACCGGCGTCGTCATCTTGCGGTAGGCCGAGGCGTAGGCGTCGGCCAGCGAATTCCAGACCGCCGACAGGCCCTGGCGCTTCAGCGCCGAGATGTTGTGCATCGGCGCGAACTTCAGGAAGGTCAGACGCTGCTCGATCTGGCGCTGCAGCGTCTCACGCTGGTAGCTGTCGACGGCGTCCCACTTGTTGAGCGCAAGCACCACCGCACGGCCGCTGTCGAGGATGTAGCCGGCGATGTGGGCATCCTGGTCGGTCACGCCCTGGGTCGCGTCCAGCAGCAGCAGCACGACGTGCGCGTCGGCAATCGCCTGCAGCGTCTTGACGACCGAGAACTTCTCGATGGCCTCGAAGACCTTGCCCTTGCGGCGCAGGCCGGCCGTGTCGATGAGCTTGAATTTCTGGCCGTTGCGCTCGAAATCGACCGAGATCGCGTCGCGGGTSGTGCCCGGCAKGTCGAAGGCGACCAGGCGCTCTTCGCCCAGCCAGGTGTTGATCAGCGTGCTCTTGCCGACGTTGGGCCGGCCGGCCACGGCCAGGCGGATGACGCCGTCCTGCTGCGGCCCGGCACCGAATTCCTCGGTGGCGTCCTCGAAGGGCTCCAGCACCGCGTCGAGCAGGCTGCGGATGCCCTGGCCATGGGCCGACGAGATCGGATGCGGTTCGCCCATGCCGAGCTCATGGAACTCGGCCAGCAAAGGCGATTCGCTCATGCCCTCGGCCTTGTTGACGGCCAGATGCACGCGCTTGTTGACGCTGCGCAGATAGCGCGCAATGTCGCTGTCGTGCGCCGACAAACCCAGGCGGATATCGACGACGAAGATGACCGCATCGGCCTCGGCCACGGCCTGCTTGGTCTGCTTGGCCATCTCCTTGACGATGCCGGTGCTGCTGTCGGGCTCGAAGCCGCCGGTGTCGATGCAGATGAACTCGCGGTCGCCCATGCGGCCGTCGCCGTAGTGGCGGTCGCGCGTCAGGCCGGCGAAGTCGGCCACGATGGCGTCGCGCGACTTGGTCAGGCGGTTGAACAGCGTCGACTTGCCCACATTGGGGCGGCCGACCAGGGCAATGACAGGTTTCATTCGGCGGTGATCGCGAACAGGCCGCCGCTCTTGGTCGCAACGAGGGCCGTGTCGCCCTGCAGCGCGATCGTGACGACCGGCGAGCCGTCGGTGGCCAGGCGTGAGCGCGTCTTGCCGGTGTCGCGGTCGATCAGATGGACCTGGCCCTCGAAGTCGCCGATCAGCACCTGCTTGGCCGTCACAACGGGTTCGGACAGCTTGCGGCGCTGGAACTGGTCCGCCGACCAGGCGAGGTCGCCGTTGGCCAGCTTCCAGGCCGACAGGCGGTCGGAGGCGTCGCCGGCAACAACGACCTGGGCGTCAGCGCCGATGCCGTTGGTGCCACCGACGACGCGGTTCCACAGCGCGCTGCCGCGCTCGGCGTTCACGCAGCCCACCGAGGACTGGAAAGCGCGCGCGCAGATCACCTCGCCCTGGCGCACAGCCGGGCCAACCAGGTCGGCCAGGCGCTCGACTTCATTCGTGCCACGCGGCGTGGCCACGCTGGCTTCCCAGCGCAACTGGCCCTTGACCGGGTCGACACCGGCCAGGCGCGGGCCTTGGCCAACCACCAGTGTGTCCTTGTAGGCCAGCAGCACACCGGCCTTGGCCAGCGTCAGCGGCTCGCCGGGGCGCTTCAGCTCCCAGATCTTGCGGCCATCCAGCACGTCGAAGGCCAGCACTTGGCGGTCCAGCGTCAACGTGAAGACACGCTCGCCAGCCACCAAGGGCGCAGCGACGACGGGCGTCGGCAGAGCCTTCTTCCAGGCCACCTTGCCGTTGTCCAGCACGACCAGTTCGTTGTCGCGGTTGACGACAGCGGCAAAGCGGCCATCGCTGCCAATGCCGGCCGACAGCTTGGCGCCCACATCGCCGCGCCAAAGCTCGCGGCCATCGGCGGCGGCCAGCGCGCGCACGCTGCCATCGCTGCTGGCGACGACGAAGCGGTCACCAGGCGTCGCGATGCTGAGCGGGAAGCCGATGTTGTCGCCCTTGGCGCTCCAGACGATGCGGCCGCTGGCCGGGCCGGACAAGGTCTCCAGCGCAGCCGGCTTGTCCTTCTCGCTGCCGAACCAGGAGGTCCACGTCGAGCTGATCGTGGAACAGCCGGTCAGCGAAGCCGCCAGCAGCGAGATCAGGGCAACCCGCCTCATTGCGCGGCTCCGGCGGCTTCGACGGCGGTCGGCACACCCAGCGTCGCCAGCTTGGCCTCGACGATGCGGCGGTAGTCCTGGGTCTTCTCCAGGCCAGCCAGGGCCTTCTGGTACTCGGCCTTGGCGGCATCGCGCTTGTCTTGCAACAGCAGCAGGTCGCCACGGCGGTCAGCCACCAGCGCAGCGAACTCGGTCGTCTTGATCGCGTCCAGCGTCTTGGCGGCCTCGTCATAGGCCTTGGCATCGAGCTGCAGGCCGGCCAGGCGCAGGCGGGCCACGTCGCGGTAGGGGCCGCCCTCGGCGCCCTGTTCGGCCACCCAGGTCAGGCTCTGTTTGGCGTCGTCGGCCTTGCCCTTGTCCAGCTGCAGCTTGGCAACCTGCAAGCCGGCCTGTGCCGCATAACCGGTGCCGCCGTAACGGGCTTTCAGATCGCCCGCAGCGATGGCGGCCTTGTCGACGTCCTGGGCGGCCAGGGCGCGGTCGAATTCGTCGTACATCGCGGCGGCCTTGGCAGCTTGGTCGCGCTGATACCAGTTCCAGCCTTGCCAGGCGGCAAAGGCGGCCAGGACGGCGGTCAGCACCCAGGTGATGAGGTTGCCCCAGCGCTTCCAGAACGCTTTGAGTTGTTCGAGTTGTTCTTGTTCTTCGAGGTCGAGATGGGCGGCCATGGGAAAACTTCAGGAAAGGGTCTCGGGAGGCCCGGGATTATGCGGGGAGGAGGTC